>DASZWQ010000180.1 GCA_035546535.1 Pirellulales bacterium
CGACGATTTTGGATTTGCCGCGGCCGAAAACAAGGCGCACGTACACGATATTCATGCCACGATCCTGCACCTGATGGGGCTCGACCACGAGCGGCTCACCTATTTTCACAACAGCCGCGAAATGCGCCTCACGGACGTCGAGGGGCAAGTCATTCAGGGCATTCTGGCCTGAGTCGCGGAGATCGCGACGACGCTTAATCGGGACTTGTGTCGGGTGCCACTGGTGGCTCGCGCGCGAGTGAAGGTCTTTCTGAGTAAGGCACGGGTGGACAAGCCACCAGTGGCACCCCAAGCCAGATTTTCAAGCTGGAACTTCCAGGCACTCGGCCGGGTGGTTGTCTCCGCGTGGCAAACGTCTAAAACTTCTTGCGCACGCGCGGAGGCGGCGCGATCGCGATGCACCCATGACGTCGAATGCGTTCCCGAGCGGCTCAAACGGAGGAAACCATGGCCACCATGCGTGCGGCAGTCATCTCGAAACCCAAAGGGCCCATTGAAATCGTCGAACGGCCGATTCCCGAACCCACGGTTGGCACCGTTCGCGTCAAGGTCGAAGCGTGCGGCGTTTGCCACAGCGACTCGGTCGTGAAGGATGGATTGTTTGCTGGCATTCCTTATCCGCGCATTCCGGGCCACGAAGTGTCGGGCGTGATCGACAAGCTGGGTCCCGAGGTCAAAGGCTGGAAGGTCGGCGACCACGTCGGCGTCGGCTGGAACGGCGGTTACTGCGGCTATTGCGAGCCGTGCCGCCGCGGGCAGTTCTTCGCGTGCGTTAATGGCATGACGACCGGAATCTCGTTCGATGGCGGTTACGCCGAATACATGATCGCGCCGGCGAGTGCCCTGGCTCTGTTTCCCGCCGGCATGGCCGGGCTCGATGCGGCGCCGCTCATGTGCGCCGGCATCACCACATTCAACGCGCTGCGCAATTGCGGTGCGAGACCCGGCGATCTGGTGGCGGTGTTTGGGCTGGGCGGCCTCGGCCACTTGGGCGTGCAGTACGCCGCGAAGATGGGCTTCTACACCGTGGCCATCGCGCGCGGCCAGGATAAGAAAGCGCTGGCCACGAAGCTTGGCGCTGACCTGTTCATCGACAGCCAGGCAACCGACGCGGCGGCCGAACTGCTCAAGCTCGGTGGGGCCAAGGCCATTCTCGCCACCGTCACCGAGGGGAAAGCCATGAGCCAGATCGCCGCCGGGCTGGGCGTCGAAGGAACTCTGATGGCCATCGGCGTTACCAATTCGATGGAAATTTCGCCCGTCCGCATGCTCACCAGTTCGCAAGCCGTCAAGGGCTGGTACTCGGGCACGTCGATCGATACGCAAGACACGCTCGCCTTCAGCGCCCGGACGGGCGTGGCCTCGATGAACGAGCACTACCCGTTGTCGCGCGCCGCCGAGGCGTACGATCGGATGTTCAGCGGCAAGGCTCGTTTTCGTGTTGTGCTGAAGATGGGTGAGTAGCGGGGTGATGCGTTGAACTTGTCGCAACGGAGCGAGTCGAATGGGCGCCGTGAGCCAAGTTAATTGATCAGATGGTCGAGCACGCCATGCCCTTAACCGCCGACCATACCCGTCAAATTCGGTCAGGTTCCTGAAGGTCGGCATACCGCCGATCCGACTCCGGTGGGTGCGGATCCCACTGCCAGCCTCCGTAACTGGCCACCGCCGGATACTTTGCGCTAAAACGATTGTATTCTGGTGGGGGGATGGGGCCGACCAGGAATCTGCTGAAAATCTTGTTGACACAGCGTTTAGCACTCGATAATAGTTAAGAATAAGAATTCTGATTCCGGTTCCGCTGGTCCCGTTTTTCGGGGATGCGAAAGCGGGATTGTGACTAGGGCAGAAATCAGAACAAGAATTCCGGTTCCGCTTCTCTCTCACGCCGGTAATTACTCGATGAATCGGCTGCTCTCGAAGGTCGAGTGGGTTCGTCCGCCGCGCCAGACGCGCAGCCAGGAGACGCTGGAGCGCCTGCTGGACGCCGCCGAAGAGGTGTTCGGCGAGCGCGGGTTCGAAGCCGCCACGGTCGCCGAGGTCGTGCGCCGCGCCCGGTCGAGTGTGGGCGCGATGTACGCCCGGTTCACCGACAAAGACGCGCTGCTGAGCTGTCTGCACGACCGGTTCTGTGAAGAAGCGTTGGCCACGGCCGACATGGCCCTGGAAGCCGACCGCTGGGAAGGGGCCTCGATTGCCGAGATTTTCGCCGAGGTCATCCCGTTCCTTGTCGCTGTCTATCAACAGAAGCGCGGCCTGGTGCGGGCGTTCATCGTGCGTGGCAGCAACGACCCGCAATTCGCCGAGAGTGCCAGCCGGCTGGGCAAGCATATTTCCGAGCGGCTGACAGAACTGCTGCTCGATCGGCGCGAAGAGATCACCCATCCCGATCCGGCGGTGGCCGTCGATTTCGGACTGCGGATGATGTTCGACACGCTCGATCAGTCGACGCTGTTCGCGGACGTGGAGCGGATGACCCATCCCCTCACGCCGCAAGAAACAGCGCGGGAATTGATCCGTTTGTATCTAAGTTATCTCGGTGTCGAGCGAACACTTGCTGAGCAGGGCCTGTCTGTTCCGGCGCAGGGATCGGATATCCCCGTGCAGGGGTTGGCGATTCCTGAGCAGGGGCTGGCAATTCCTGAGCAGGGATTGGCGGGCCAAGAAGTTTCCAGTACCTGAAGAAGATTTTGATAGTTCAATGACCGTCGCGGCCGTCTCGTGGGGAGCGGCCGACACGACCTTAACCGCATGGCGACCGACGTTTGACAGGAGAATTCCGGATGAAGGCCAGAATCGTTTCCTTGTGCTTGCTCATCGGCCTGGCGCCGTCGCTGGCGCTGGGTGCGGAAACTGTGTCCCAGGCGAAGGATGGTGCGCTGCTGGGAAAGAAGATCGCGAACTTCACGGGGCGTGATTTTCGCGGCAAGGAAGTCTCGCTCGCCGACTTTGCCGACAGCAAAGCCGTCGTGGTCGCCTTCCTAGGGACCGAATGCCCGCTGGCCAAGCTGTACGGCCCGCGACTGGTCGAACTGCAAAAAGAGTTCGCCGACCAGGGCGTGGCCTTCATCGGCGTCGACGCCAACCGGCAGGACCTGGGGACCGAAGTCGCGCATTTCGCCCGTGAATCACAGATCGAGTTTCCGCTGTTGAAAGACGCGGGCAACGTCATCGCCGATCAGTTCGGGGCGCAGCGCACGCCGGAGATCTTCGTGCTGGACAAGGATCGCGTGGTCCGCTACCACGGCCGCGTCGACGATCAGTACGGTTTCATGAAGCAGGGCATTTCGTACCAGCGCACCGAGCCGAATCGCCGCGACCTGGCCGAAGCGCTTGGCGAGCTGTTGGCCGGCAAGGAAGTCTCGCAAGCCGAGACGGCCGTGCAAGGCTGCTTGATCGGCCGCGTGAAGGAACCGGTCGCCAACAGCGACGTCACGTACTCGAATCAAGTCGCGCGGATTTTCAACGCGAATTGCGTCGAATGTCATCGCCCTGGGCAGATCGCTCCGTTCCCGCTCACGTCGTATGACGAAGCGGTGGGTTGGGCCGACATGATTCAGGAAGTGGTGCAAGAACGCCGTATGCCGCCGTGGCATGCCGACCCGTCGGTTGGCACCTTCAGCAACGATTGCCGCTTGAGCGACGCGGACCTGGCCACGATCAGCAAGTGGGTCAAGAACGGCGCTCCCGAGGGCGATCCCAAGGACCTGCCGGAGCAGCCGAAGTTCACCGAAGGGTGGCAGATTCCCACGCCCGACCAGATCATCTACATGGCTGACGAAGCTTATAACGTTCCTGCCGAGGGGACGGTCGAATATCAACGTTTCGTGATCGACCCTGGCTGGACCGAAGACAAGTGGATCAGGGCGATGGAGTGCCGGCCAGGCAACCATTCAGTGGTCCACCACATCATCGTGTACGTGATTCCGCCGGGAGTCGCGCCCACGGGCCGCGCCGGCCGCTTGCAGACGAATTGGCTGGGGGCCTTCGCGCCGGGCTTGCGGCAAGAGCCGTTGGCTGACGGATATGCCCGGTACGTACAGAAAGGCTCGAAGCTTCTCTTCGAGATGCACTATACGCCCAACGGCATCGCGCAGAGCGACCGCAGCTTCGCGGGCTTCGTGTTTGCCGATCCGGCCACGGTGAAGAAGGAAGTGGCGGTGCAGAACGCCGGCAACTTCACCTTCAAGATTCCGCCGCAGGATCCCAACTACGAAGTGGAAAGCGAATTCGTCTTCCGCCAGAACGCGACGCTGTTGACGATTTCGCCGCACATGCACGTTCGCGGAAAAGATTTCTTCTATGAATTGATCTATCCCGACGGGAAAAAGGAAACTTTGCTGTGGGTGCCGAAGTATGACTTCGGTTGGCAGACGACCTACTGGTTGACCGAACCGAAACAGATCCCGCGCGGCACGAAAATGCACTGCGTGGCCCACTTCGACAACTCGCCGGACAATCTGGCCAATCCCGATCCGAACGCCACCGTGCAATGGGGCGAGCAGACTTGGGAAGAGATGATGTTCGGTTGGTTCGAGATGGCGCTGACGGATCAGGACCTGACCGCGCCGGCGACCGATTCGGCCCTGCGAGTGAAAGAGTTCCTCAAGCAGGCCGAAGGAGACACGATCCAGGTCGACGATCAGCTCAAGCAAATGGCTCGCAAGGCGCTTGCATCGCCCAAGAGCTGGGAGCTGGTCACCTGGCAAATCCTGGAGTTGGTGCCGCAAGTGGATCGCGTCTGCATCACCACGGTCGACGGCGACAAGTTGCGATTGAAGATGGTGCAAGACCGCATCGGGTTGAAGACCCCGTTTCACAGCACGTCGACCGTGGTCAAGGCCCAGGGCGAAGCTCTGGCCGACTACGCCGCGGGGGACAAGGTGGTGGTCAACGACTCGTTGGCTGACGTCAAAGGGCCGACGATGAACAAGATGGCCCGCAAGGAGATTCGCTCCAGCATGCACGTGCCGGTCATGATCGACGGTCAGCGCTGCACAATGAATTTCTGGAGCACCGAAGAGGGAGCGTTCCCGCCCCAGGCGGCGCAGATCCTTGAACAGATCGCGAAGCTCGTGGCCGAGGCGCCCCAGGCGCAGTAGCCACGGTTTTTGATATTCAGGCAGACCGCCACGCCAGTGCCCCGTGCGTCGCTCGATAGGACGCGCGGGGCACGCTTTTTTGCGCCGCGAGAGTCGATCGTTAAGCCGCGAGCTTTTTGCGCGAGGACAAAAACGGGGTGCCATTGCCGACACGCCCGCGTCAGCAAGCGGTTCGCAAAAAGCCCCTTGATGGATTCTTCGCCCGCTCGGCCGTGGCCACGACGAGCGTGGCCACGGCACCCGAACCCTGCGTGGAATGTACGGTGGTCAATAGCGTCAGTTGCTCAAGCGGTCTCGTTCCTTGATGACCTCGGCCAACATGGGCGAGCCTTCCAGATCGGCCTGATCCGCAAGCCGCTCGAGCAGTTCGGCGTAGCGCGCCTTGTCGACCAGCCGGGCCACGGCCAAGGCCTGACGGCGGACGTCGATCTCGACGTAGGAGTCGACTGCCAATGCAGCCACGGCGTCGAAGATGGCCGTCGCTTCGTCTCCGACCGGCCGTGGCTGTTCCTCTTCGGCAACGCTGCCCGGCGGGCTGTACTCGAAGCTGTCCGGCGCGATGCGCACGACCGCGAGGCCGTGTGGCGACGAACGGACGTTGCTGAGATACCGATGCAGCGCAAGAATCGAAGCCAGGGCGATCTGCTTGTTGCGCGACTGCGTCAGTCGGGCCAAGGGCGCCAAAAGCTTGTCGTCGTCGGTCAGGCCCGCCGCTTCGGCCGCAGCGGTGACGAGCGGATGCCGGTCGTCGCGCAGGACGCCGAGCAATTGCTGCTGCGCTTCGGCATTGCCGATGGCGGCCAGAGCCCCCAGCGTCACGGCGTACCAGCGCCGGTCCGGCCGTTCGGCGACGATTTCCGATAGATCGCGGCTGGTGCGTGGATCGTCGAGCGCCGCCAGGACCAGGATCGCCTGGGCCGTGTGCGCCGCATCGGCCAAATGCTCGGTGGCCAGCGCGTAGCCGTCGTCGATCTTGTGTCGCGCCAGCAGCCGCGCGATCCGCAATTTGTGGGGGAGAAAGGGCTCGGTCTTCAATAGCGGGCGCACCTCACGGGCGGCCACCGGCGAATCGATATTCTCAAGCGCCGCGAGCGCCGCCTCCTGAAGTCGGCCGTCTCGATCGCGCATCCAGCCGATCAGCGCGGGTACCGCGGCGTCGTCGCGCAATTGTCCTAGCGCCGCCACGAGTTGCAGACGATCGACAAGAGCGAGATCGGCTTGTTGCGCCGCAAGTAGCATCGGTGCGAGGCTCGATTGGACGCGCATCCGGCCCAGGGATTCGATCTCGGCCGCGAGCGATTGCCGCGCAACGATCGAACGGTTCAAGCGTTCAACGAGCGTGACGGCGGCCTTCTCGGCGTCGAGCTTCTCGGCGGCGCGTGCGTACACGGACTCGCGCGCGGGAACTTCGTCGAGCGGCAGCGCGGCGAGAGCGGCGCGAACCGCGGCGGCGACGTCCGGATCGTTCACGTGTGCCAGAGCCGTCGCCGCGGCCGCCCGCTCGTCATAGGTCGTGGCGCTGGTCAATTGCCTGAGGAGCCACGGCCTGGCCCAGGGAACGTCCACCTCGCGACCCAACAACTCTCCCAAGGCATCGATCGCGGCCAGCCGATCACTTGTCCGCGTGGCGTGGGTGACAGCACCGGCGCTTTTCCCTTCGCCACCATTCGGCGCAGCCGGAACCAGCGCTCTCTGCAAGGCTTCGCGAACACTGTCTGTAGCGAGCGGTTGTTCAGCAGCGCCGTGGCTGTTCAGTACGTCGCGCAGTACTCCCAACGCTGCCGAGCGCACATATTCCGGCCCTTCGCTCATGAGTTTCGCCAGAGTGGGAAGCGTCCGCGGATCGCTCGTTGCGCAGTCGGCCCGCATTTTCAGGCTGCTGAGCAGGGGCACGGCGGCCGGTCCGCTGGTCGTCTGCAGGCGGTCGAGCAATAGCTTCGCGCGCTGGTGGCGCGAACGTGCGTCGGCCACTTGGATCAAAGTATCGACCGCGTCGACCAGCGGATCGTCAGGCCCAGAGAGTAGCGGTACGAGCTGCTCAAAGGTGGTGGCGCCTGGCGTCGCGGATACACAACCGAAGCCTTGCAGCCCCTGCTGTTGCACGAGAATCAGCAGGCGGAACTCCCCCTCTTTCAAAGGGCAGCCCTGGACCGGATCCTCGGCCGGGCAGCCCAGATCGACGTTGGTCATCGAGAGTTGATCGCGTTGAAAGATGCCTTTGAGCCGACGCACCGGTTGAAAGCGATATTCGCGCAGCATGACGTCGGTCTTGGCCCCTTCGACGACCGTCAAGCTGCCGATGCTGGTGAGCCGGGCCACCATCACCAGGTGGGCCTGAGTAACGCTAGGTTCCAGATTCCAGTTTTCAAAGCCCTTCTCGGCCGCGGTGGCGCGGCCCACGGACAATACGATCAATAAAAGCGCGCAACGGTAGCGCAGAATTAGCCTGGACATGGAAACCTCCGGGTTTAGTGCGTTACGAAGGGCAACACATGGAGAGAACTTCGGCCGGCACGACTGGCTGGTTTGTCGGCTCGTTCACCGGCGCACCGGGCTCGCAGGTGGTGAAAATGGTATTCGATCGCGCGGCCGGCTGAGCGCCACGCGCGAGCCCATACCGCAACTCGCACGGAAGCACGGCGCAGGCAAACACGAGCGTCAGCAGCGCGGCCAGCCGATTGACCCGACCGGGAGAGCGCGTTTCGAGAATCGCTCGCAGCCGCTGCTCGACGTCGGTGGCAACGCTCATCCCCGTGGCTTGTGGAATGGCGAACGTGGGCAACGGGTGAACAAATTCGAGCACGTCCAATAGCAACTTCGCGTAGCCGCGCCGCGCGTGAGGCATGTGAGCCACGACCGCGCCGTCGCAACGTGCTTCTTCGCAAACCCGCAGTTGCCGGCCGATGGCGCCCACCATCGGCAACCACCAAAAAACGACACGGACCACGAGTTCGAACAGTCGCACCAGGTGGTCCCGATTCTTCAGATGTACCAGCTCGTGCAATAGGAGCGAGGGAACCTGCGTTGGCTCGAGCTGCTCGACCAGCGCCCGGGGCAGCACCATGCGAGGCCCGCGCCAACCGGAAATCACAAACGGCGGTAACCGACCGGGCACGACGAGGATCTTCGGCATGCGCCATAGCGAAAGGTCGGTGGCGAGTTTCAGGGCAAGCGTTTGCCATGAAACGGGCGCCGGCGACGCGCTGACGAGCAGTCGTTGAAAATGACTCCAGCGGCGCCAGGCGTTGTAGCCAGTCACGCCGGCCCCGACGATCCACATCGCGAGCAAGATCCACGGCAACGAAGTGACCAAGGGGCTTGTCGAGTTGACGTGCGTTCCGCAGGCGCATGTGCCCAACACGCAGGCGAGGAGGCCGGGCGACTCGCTGAGCGGCACGCTCACTACCGGAGGCGTCAGTAGCTTCAAAAGCGCCAGCAACCACAATAGCCGGGCAATCGCGAGCGCACCCAGCCAGCGCTGCACCGCGGCGGCCAATAGCGCCAAACATCCCGCCAAAACGACGTTCGAAATGAGCCAAGAAAGCCACGTCATATCGCGGGTTCCTGTTGTGGTCGAGGTCGTTTGGTGCGTGCTAGGTACCAGGCGCTTCGTCGAGCAGCCGGCGCAAGTGGGCCCGTTCTTTAGCGGTCAGCTCTCCGGTTTCGACCAGGTACGTGAGCAGCGGGGCCATCGAGCTGTCACCGAGATTCTCGGCCACTCGACGCAGCTCGCCGCCAATCAACTCATCGCGTGCGACTGCGGGCGCGAAGATCCAGTTCGTCGCATCCTTCCGACGGCGCACAAGCTTCTTGTCCACGAGCCGGGTCAGCAGCTTTTGCACCGTCGCAAATTTCGACTCGCCTTCTTCAGGATAGAGCGCATCACGCAGGTCGCGAATCGTCGCCTGCCCGCGCTGCCACAGCTCTTGCAGCACTTTGAGCTCGGCCTCCGTGGGGGCAGGCATCTGTCGCTTTCGCATCAGTGTCCTTTGAAATCTTGCGGCCGCAATTCCTCGTAATTAACCGACAAGACACCGTGTCTTGCTTAGATTATAGACAACTTGTCTTGTTCGTCAAGCGCTTAAGCGTTGCCATTCGCCCAACCATCCTCGGTGAGCCTCCTCCCGGCAACCGGCTTGAACGACCCTGCGGGCGTGAGTACAAGTGCAGCCATGCAAAAATTCGACGTAGCGATCATCGGCGCTGGCATTGTCGGCCTGGCAACGGGATACCAATTATCGCGCCGCTACCCCAGCTTGCGCGTGCTGATTCTCGAAAAGGAGGCCGATCTCGGCCAGCATCAGACCGGCCACAATTCAGGCGTGCTGCACTCGGGCATTTACTACAAGCCCGGCTCGCTGAAGGCCACGAATTGCCGGGCCGGCAAGGCCGCGATGGAGACTTTCTGCCGCGACGAGGGAATCCCCTTCGATATCTGCGGCAAGGTGATCGTGGCCGTGGCCGAGGAGGAATTGCCGGCGCTTGAGCGCATTTACGAACGGGGCCAGGCCAACGGCGTGCAGGTCGAAATGATCGACAAGGCCCGGCTGGCCGAGTTGGAGCCGCATGCCGCCGGGGTGCGCGCTATCCATGTGCCCGAGGCCGGTATCGTCGACTACCCGATGGTGTGTGTCCGCCTGGCCGAGCACGTGCGGCGCGGCGGCGGGCAGATCGTGACCGGGGCGCGTGTCACGGGCATGCGCGTGGCAACGGATGAAGTGCAGGTCGAAACGACAGCGGGCGCCTACCCGGCGCGTTATGTAGTGAATTGCGCGGGCCTGCAATGCGATCGTGTGACGACCATGAGCGGGCAAAAGCCGGCGGCCAAGATCGTGCCGTTCCGCGGCGAGTATTTCGAGTTACGGCCCGAGGCGCAGCATCTGTGCCGCAACTTGATCTATCCCACGCCCGATCCGGCGTTTCCGTTCTTGGGCGTACACTTCACGCGCATGATTCATGGCGGCGTCGAGTGCGGGCCGAACGCCGTACTGGCCTTTGCGCGGGAAGGATATCGCAAGACCGATATCAACCTCGCGGACCTGGTCGATTCGCTCACCTATCCCGGCTTCTTGCGCTTGGCCGCGAAATATTGGCGCACAGGCATGGGCGAAATGTGGCGCAGCATCAGCAAGCGCGCCTTTGTTAAGGCATTGCAGCGGCTGGTGCCCGAGATTCGCGAAGAACATCTGGTGGCTGCGCCGGCCGGGGTGCGCGCGCAGGCCTTGCTGCGCGACGGCAGCATGGTCGATGATTTTCTCATTCAAGATGGGCCGCGCGTGGTCAACGTGCAAAATGCGCCGTCACCGGCCGCCACGGCCTCGTTGAACGTGGGGAGCCTGATCGTCGACCATCTGGCCGCGCGGATGGCGTGAGCTCTCTCAGCCCGAGGTGGGCTGTCACCTGCTGCCTGCACGTGGCGGCACGCGGTATAATCACCCGCGCCGGATAAAAGGCTGCATTGTCATGAAACGCTGTTTCACAATCGCGCGACAGATCGGTAGGTGTGCCCCTGGTAGCTTGTCTACCAGTGCGTGCGCGGAGTTCGACACTGGTGGACGAGCCACCAGTGGCACCCCCTTTAAGCTCGGAATCAGCGTCTGACGATCACTGACAAACCACGCCATCTTCAAAAGGATTCGATCCATGAACGCTCGTCACGTTTCACGATGTCTGGTCGTGGGAATGCTCTCGATTGCGGTGCTTGCCGCACGACTGCATGAAGTTCGCGGCGACGACAAGCCAGCGGCCGAAAAGCCACTAGACAAAGCCGCGCTCGAGAAAGATTTTCAAGAAACCATGTCGGGCGCCACGTTGATCGGCACCTTCACCGTCCGCGGTCAGACCGATAAGAAGCTCAACGAAGAGAAGTACACGATCGAGAGCGTGAAAAAAGTGGGCGAGGACAAATGGCTCTTCAAGTCGCGCATCCAATACGGCACTCATGATCTGACCGTGCCGTTGACGTTGGACGTCAAATGGGCCGGCGACACGCCCGTCATCACGCTCACCGACATGCCGGTGCCAGGCTTTGGCACCTTCACTTGCCGCGTGCTGGTGTTCCGCAAGGAGTATGCCGGCACCTGGGACGGCGGCGATCACGGCGGACACCTGTTCGGCCGCATCGTGCCGAAAGGGGAAACGGCCGAAGCGAAGCCAGGCGACGGCAAGAAATCCGATGAAAAGGCCGGCGGCGCCGCGAAGTAGGCCCGCTGAAAGCGCCCCCCACCACGCACGATTTGGATGAGCCGTGCCATGCTTAGAGCGCCTGCGGCGAAAAAGCATGGCACGATTCCTTCCTGTCTTAGCACTACCTTAGCCGCGCGCAAGTAGTCCGGCTGCCGTGGCAAATACCGCCGCTGCCGTTTCCACGCGCAAGATTCGCGCGCCCAGGTCGAGGGCGGTCCAGCCGGCGGCGATGGCCCGAGCGATCTCGTCGTCGGTAAATCCTCCCTCGGGGCCGACGGCGCAGGCAAGGCCCGCCTCCGGCACAACCGACGTGTTGCGCAAGAAGTCGCGAAGCGCCGCTGCCGACCGCGGATGTGCCAGTAAGCGCAGGGACTCCGGGGTGGCGCTACGGACGAAATCATCAAACGAATGTGGCTCGGCAACTTGCATGAGCCGGTTGCGTCCGCATTGCTTGGCAGCCTCGATCACCGCGCGACGCAAACGCTCGAGCGTGCCGCCCGTCGGCTGGGCCACCCCGCGCGCGGCCACCAGCGGCACGAACTCGCTCACGCCCAGTTCGACCAGCTTCTCGACCAGCCACCGCTGCCGATCGCCCTTGGGCAGCGAGACGCCGATTGCGACCCGTATGGGCAATTCGCGTTCGATCGCTTGATGGGAAAGCACGCTCAGCTCGATCTCGGCCCGCCCCACGCGCGCGATCTCGGCTGTGTATTCGCCACCGCGCCCGTCGAAGATCGTGACTTGCTGGCCTGGCTTACCGCGCATGACGTGCGCCAGGTGATGCGCCTCGGATGCTAGCAGCGTAGCGTGAGGGCCGGCGATCGGCTGTTCGACGAAATAGCGCTCGGACATAGGGCGCGACTGCGGATTTAGGTGAAGAATTGCTCGACATCTTACCGAAGCCTGAAGAGTCACGGAATTGTCTCGCGCCGCGGGCTGCTGTCAGTGCGAAAGCGGCCGCCCGAGCCCATCTACCACCCATTAGCGCGTGGGACTGACAACAACCGCCCGGCGTTCGCCCGGGGCGACCGAGCAGGGAGGAAATCCCGACCATGTATCTGGCCCACTGGCAACTGCGCGAAGCGCCGTACCGCAACGCCATCGATCCGCGCTATTTCTTCCAAAGCTTGACGCACGAAGAGGCGCTGGCTCGCTTGCAGTTTTTGATCGATGGCCGTCATCGGGCCGGCTTGCTGCTGGGCGATTCGGGCACAGGCAAATCGCTCGTCTTGGAAGTGCTGGCCGGGCAGTTGGCCAGGCATGGGCAGCGTGTTGCCAAGTTCAGCCTCGTCGGTCTCGATAAGACCGAACTCCTGAGTCGGCTCGCCGCAAGCTGGGGTTTGAATCCGCAGCCGGGAGATAGTGCCTGCGATCTATGGCGGATGCTGCTCGATACAATCGCCGTGCAAAACCTCGAAGGGCACGGCAGCGTCATTTTGCTCGACGATGCGGATGAAGCCACGCCCGAGGTTCTGGCGCAGGTGCTGCGAGTAGCGCAAACCGACGTAGCAACGAATCCCGCGGCGACACTGATCCTGGCCGCGCGCCCCGCGCGCGTCACGCACCTGGGCAACCGACTGCTGGAACTGGCCGATCTGCGCGTGGACATTCTGCCATGGAACGTCGACGACACGCAGCACTACCTGGAACACGGGCTGGCGCGCGCTGGCCGGCACGCTCTGACGTTTACGCCCGAGGCGATCGCGCTATTGGCTGAGCTATCGCAAGGCGTGCCGCGCAACACGGTGCAATTGGCCGAGCTGTCGCTCGTCGCCGCGGCGGGGCAGGAGTTGGCCGCGGTCGATGCCGCCACGATTTTGGGCGTCTATCAAGAGTTGGGCGTCGTCGAGCGCGTGGTCGAGGCGTCGCTCGCATCATAGGCCATGGCTAGCCGACTTCTATTTCCTCGCGACCTTCAACAGCGCGATCTGACCAGCGTGGTACAGGTCGTGATGAATGACGACGTGCAGTAGTTCTTCCCGGCCGCCGGGGAGGTTGTCGGCTGGGACGGTGAGCTGTTCCTCGCTGAAGGAAGCGACGTCTTCTTCCAGGGCTCGCTGGGAAGCGTGCGATCGCTCGACCATGGCCTGCCAGGCCGCTTCGCTCGCATCGTCGATCGTGGGCCAGTTTTCATCGGCCGAGAGCTTTCGGCCCGGGCCATGCAAGCGGCGGCGCACCTCGTCGCGCCAGGCGGTCATGTGGGCGACCAACTGCCAGATGCTGTGCGAGCCGGCTGCCGGCGACGCAGCCGCTTGCGCGGCCGTGATGTCGGCCAGCAATTCGGCCACCGCCGGGCCGTGCCAGGCCGGACCGAAGTAGGCCTTGTGCAACATCTGTTGTAGCTGCGCGCCCCCCGTCATTGTTGCCACGCTCGTTTACGAGTTCCGCTGTCAGCCAATTTGAACAGGGACGCTCGCTCATCGGTCCTACGAACCAACGATGCGACAGATATGCTCGATGGCGGCTCAAGTCAGTTACCGTAGTATGGCACCTTCTCTCCGTCTCGAACATGGCGGACGCCGTCGAGAATGATCTTGTCGTCCACGCCGACCCCATTCTCGATCACAAAGATGTCGTCCACCTCATTCGAGTAGCTGATCTCGCGTTGATGCGCGACGTTGTCCTGATCGACGACGTAGACGTATCGCTTGGCAAGAGCCTCGAACGTGGCACGTTGCGGAATTACCAGCGCGTTATTCAGGACTTGACTGATCTGTATAGTGCCTCTCTGGCCGTGGCGCAGGATCCGGTCCGGGTTTGGAAAATCTGCACGGTAGGGAATGCTTCCGGTTTCTTCGCTGAAGTCGGCCTCGATCGCGCCCAGCTTACCACTCTGGTTGAACTTTTTGCCGCTCGCCAGTACGAGTTCGATTTTCAGATCATCGGCCTGCGGCTTCGAATCGGTCACATATTCGAGATAGAGCGATTCAGGGACGTTGAAGTAAACCCACATCACAGTGTTATCGGATAATGTCGTTAGCGTGTCGCCCTCTTCGACCAGGCTCCCTTCTTGATGTTGCAGACGATCAATGATGCCGTCGAAAGGTGCTCTGACGGTGGCAAAGTCCAATTCGGCCCTGGCCAGGTCCGCCTTGGCTTGAGCTTTTTGCAGCTTGGCCGCGAACATGGCTAAATGCTCCTTCGAGACGACCTGGTCTTCGGCCAGCTTCTTGGCGCCGTTGAACTCCAACTCAGCGATTTTTACTTCGGCGCGCTCGGCTTCCACCTTTTTCTGGTAAAGGATCGGGATGACGGTGAACAACACGTCACCTCGCTTCACCTGTTGCCCCTCCCGCAGCTTGATGGCCTCCAGATACCCTTGCTCCAGCGCACGGATTCTGATGTGGCGGTGCGAGTGGATGCGTCCGAGGAACGACGCAGTCAGCGTGACGTCCTGCAATCGCGGCCGCGTGACCGTGATCTTCGGGGGCTGCTCGTCCGCAGCTTTAGCATCCGCAACCCCGGCGTCCGGAGGTGTCGCGACTGGCTCCGATTTCTTTGTTCCCCACCACTGCTTCAAGGTCGATTCGCCGGTGCCGAAATAGTTGCCGCCGAAGCCATTGCCGTCCTCCATGGAATAAAAGCTCACATGAGGCCAGCCACGGCAGTTCATGGGCAGGTACAGGCTGAATGTTCCCGACCCCTTGGCGACGGTCGTGGTCTGCACCTTGTACGAAGTGCTCGTTCCGTCCTTTGCTTCGCGCGCCGTGGTGTAGGCGGCCAACGTTGCCCGATCGTGCGAGGCGAGAGTGTAGGTTCCCTTGATCCAGTAGATGTTGCCGGGCGCAAAGTTCTCGGCGGTGCCGCGGATTTCGGTGATCGTGATTTTGTCGCCGTCGGCGAAGCGGGTCGCCCCCTGCTCGAAGGGAACGGCGTGTGGAAATTCCAGGGACGTGTTCGCCATGGCTAACAGAATCTCTTTCGTCGACGAATCGCTGCCCGGCCTGGTAGACGTCGGAGCTACTTCACCGGCCGCGGTGGCAACCGCCGATGAATCGGCACTTGATGCGGTCCCCACGTCGTAGTGAGCCGTGAGAGCGGCCGACGGGACGGAAACAACCGCGAACAGCGCGACAATCCATTTCGACCTGCGCGAGAGGCGTGGTGTGAATTGGCGGTGCAGAATCATCTCGATCCTCGCTTTCAGGCTTGTCGAATGAAAAAACGAGCTCGCGGGAATCAACCGCGAACCAGGTTTCAGGCCAGGCAGACGGTCCGCAGTTTCGAAAATCGCTTCCGCATAACGGTGCGCGTGATGGGGAAATGCCCAGCACACCCAGGCGTCGCAGCACAGATCTTCGGCCTGGTGGATCTGGCGGCGAATGAGCCATGCCACCGGGTTCCACCAATAGATCGTTACCACGATCAGCTCGATCATCCGTACCCAATGGTCACGCCGGCGGAGATGCGCCAGCTCGTGCGCCAGGATCAGGGCCAGGCGATCGTCGCTGATTTCGGCGACCAGCCCCCTCGGCAGCACGATCGTCGGCCGCGCCCCGGCGCACCAGAGCATGGGGACGCCCGCAAATTCCGCGTATCGCACCGCTGGCACGCGGCCGGCGCCCAAGCGAGCGGCGATTTCGGCCGTCAATTGTTCGTGACGACGCGAAGCGGGCAGCGTGTCGCGCAACAGCCGCTCGAAGCGCACGATTCGTAGGATGGCTACCAGCCCGCAGATCGCCGCGTCGCCCAACCACATCCAGATGATCGCCAACTGGGCGTGCGGCCACCCTGTGGCGAACTGCGCGGCAAGATGAAGCGCTTTTCCACTGGCAAGCGGTGCCACAGGAAGAGCTGGGGAAGCAGAATCGGCGATGACGATTTCCTGCCCGGCCGGTCGTGTGGCGTCGTCCGGCTGATCTGAGGACGCCGTCGACTCGACTGCGGCTGCCTCGGAAAGCGTTTTCTCCCGGTCGTACGGCGCAACTACTACATGACTGGGCGCGGCCCCATCGTCTGACGTTGTCAAGGGCCAGTCGATCGGCACGAGCGGAGGTGCGACGAGCTTGATAAGAACCAACAGCCACAGCAAGTGGGCGGTTGGCGGATGGTGCCAGACGCGGGTTATTCCGAAAACCAGGATCGCGAGCAAAAGAGCCACGATCGTGTTTTGGACAGCCCAGAGAAGCAGATCATTCATGCCGCACCCTGCGGTTAGGATCGTACTCTCTTGCCACGGCAGTCATTTGGAGTACCTGGCGAGAAGCTTGCGGATTTCTGCCGCCTCTTGTTGGCTGAGCCGACGCTGATCGATCAATTGCATGATCAAGGGCGCCAACGAATCGGAACCGAGCCGATCGGCAAGCACTTCCAGTTCGCGCCCCAGCACGTCGGCCTGCGAGGCGCGGGCTGAAAAGACGTGTACGAACGAACTGCGGTCCCGCGCCACGAGCCCTTTGCGCTCCAGCCGCTGCAAGAATGAATGAACGGCGGCGAATTCCGACTCCGCGCCTTGCGGATAAATCTCCTCGGTGATCGCCTTGGCTGACAGCGCCCCGTGCGCCCATAGCACTTTGAGCACGGCCAGCTCAGCATCCGTGACAGTAATGGCTTTTTTGCTCACGACAACTACTTCTCACCAGATAATAAGCGACACGCCTATGGTTATAAGCATGTTGCCTATAAATGTCAATTGGCGTGATCGCGAGTCCGCTCGAACACGGCCGCCCAGCCTTTAGCTGCCGCCGAGGGGGGAATTAGAGAGCCGTTGCGATGTCTCGCGAATGCTCGGTATCCTGCACCTCGAGCGCTTGCCTGTGGCTGAACGATGGCATGGTATTGCCACCCCGGAGAAGTGTCACTCAGGAATACCGACCTCACGCAGCGTCTTGTTCGGACGCGTGGCATCGTGAAACTCGGATAACGCTTTGAGATGAGCAGTTCGATCCGATCCATGATTTCCTTCCCTCATGCTTCGACCGGCCCCCCGGCGTCGCACGAAGACGATCGAGTTGGCCTGCGGTTCGGCCCCGCGGTACCGGCCGGGTCGCGCGGAAGATCACTGCGCACGCTTCTCGAGGCTGCAATCATCGTGCTCATCGCGGCGGCTCTCGTGCGTACCTGGGGCGTGCAGACGTTCACCATCGATGGCAGTTCGATGGCGCCGACGCTGGCGGCATCCCATGTCGTGATTCGATGTCCCACTTGCGGATGTGAGTTCACGGCGGGCGTCGACGGCCCGGCGTCTGAGGATCGGCCCGCGATTTGCCCCAACTGTGGCGACGGGCAGGGGCGCATCGTTCGCTCCGCCGCGCTGCGCGGTGACACGGTGCTGGTGGATAAATCGGCGTTCGCCTGGCGGCGGCCAGGGCGCTGGGAAGTGGTTGCCGTTCGGCATCCCGGCCAAGAACGATGGCCGTGCGTTAAACGCGCCGTCGGCCTGCCGGGCGAGGAAATCACGATCGTGGCAGGCGACGTCTACGTCGACGGCCGCATCGCGCGCAAGAGCCTCGGCGAACAGCGGGCGCTGGCGATCATGGTACACGATGATCGCTTTCGTCCACCGGCCGAGACGATGCCGCCGTGCTGGCAGGCCGGCGTGGATTCGCGCTGGGCGATGACGGACGACGGGTTTTCGCTTGCTGCTTCTGTCGATGGGGGTTCACCACGGAGGCACGGAGACCCGGAGAAATCCGGAGAGAATGAAAAAAGAGAGGATAAAGAGGTATCTGATTCGACATTTGATATTCGTCCTTCGTCATTTCCGACGGACTGGCTGACTTATCACCATCGCCGACGGAATAGCGCGGGTGTGGTGGCCTCGTCACCGGTCGATGATTCGTATGCCTACAATCAGATGCTGCCGATTCGCGAGTTGCACGTGGTGCGCGACCTGGTCTTGTCGTTTTCGATAGCGGCGGGCGGAACGGGCGTCCTTTACGTGCGCGGATCGGACGGCGTGCATGATTTTGTGTGCGCGATCGAGAGCGACGGCGCCGCGCGGCTCTTTTGCGATGGTCAACCGGCGGCCGATGGCCAGATCGGTACCCCGCTCGGTCGCGCCACGAGACGCATGGAGTTTTCGCTGGTCGATGCCGCTTGCCGGCTGGCCGTCGATGGGCGCGAAGTGCTCGAATACGTCTTCGGGCCAACGCCCGCGAACGGCCCCACGACCGCGCAGCCCTTTGCGATTGCGGGCCGGGGAATGACATTGACCATCAGCGGCTTGCGCATCGATCGGGACGCGTTTTATGGTTTGCCGGCTTCGGGCCGCGCTCTGGAAAGGACACGGCTTGGCGACGGCGAATATTTTCTGCTCTCGGATAATGCCCCCCTG
The DNA here is from genome assembly GCA_035546535.1 of Pirellulales bacterium. Lineage (NCBI taxonomy): Bacteria > Pseudomonadati > Planctomycetota > Planctomycetia > Pirellulales > Pirellulales bacterium. The sequence continues at coordinate 18,565 of DASZWQ010000180.1, forward strand.
GGCGTGGATAGCCGGGAGCGAGCGTTTGGCCCAGCGGTCGACGATAAGTCGTTTGTGGGTAAACCGTTCGTAGCTGTCGGCGCAAGCCGGCCGTGGCCCGACTGGCTGCCGGCGATTCAAGTTCCGGCTCTCCGCCAAATTCGCTATATTCGGTGACCCGCGGCGAATAATCATCCAGGCGCCGGACGTGCCGGGCCGGCCGCCGCAGCACCCGTTCGACGGCGGATTGTTGCGGATCGGCCGCCGTATGAGCGTCGGGACGCTGTTCTACCCTGCCAAGGCCGTAGCCACGGAAGCTGGCATCGGTGTCGCCGTAGCCGGTCGAAGGATCACGATTGATGTCAAAAGCCAAAGCTCAGCCAGCGACGACGACGAAAGCCAGGGGTACCGCCGCGCCAGCCGCCCCGCCGCGCAAGGACGGCATGCGCGAGACCGTCGAATCGATCGTTATTGCCTTCGTGCTAGCATTTCTTTTTCGCGCGTTCGAGGCCGAGGCCTTCGTCATTCCCACCGGCTCGATGGCACCGACGCTGATGGGCGTCCACAAGGATCTCGCCTGCGAGAAGTGCGGGTATCCCTATCGTGTGAGCGCGAGCGAGGAGCAAGACGAAGAGGCCGAATTGTATCGCATGCTGATGGGCGATTCGCAGCGCGAGCCCGAGGTCCGTCGTGGCGCGGCCAATAACCTTGCGGCGCGCGACGTCGTGGGAGGTATCTGCCCGAACTGCCGCTTCCCGATGGTGATCGATCCGCAGACGCCGGAAGGGAAAAAATTCCCCACATACAAGGGGGACCGGATACTGGTCGCCAAGTTCCCGTACGACTTTTCCGACCCTGACCGCTGGGACGTGGTGGTCTTCAAGTATCCGCAAAAGTCGAACGAGAATTACATCAAACGTTGCGTCGGGCTGCCGAACGAAACGGTCATCATTCACGGTGGCAACATCTTTACCCGCACCGAAGAACAGCCACAGCGCGAAATCGCGCGCAAACCGCCGGACAAGGTCCGCGCGATCATGCAATCGGTGTACGACAACGACTATGCGCTGCCGGATCTGATCGCCGCGGGGATGCCCGTGCGCTGGCAAGGCATGAGCGAGGCGGGCGGCGAATCGTGGCAGCCGCTCGAAGGTTATCAGAGCTATCGTACCGAGGGCACGGCCAGCGGCGAAGCGTGGCTCGGCTATCAGCACCTGGTGCCTAGCCAGGCCGATTGGCAGGAATTCCGACGCACCGGCAAGTTTGCAGCCGCCGGAGGCGATATTGCTCCGCGACTGGTCAGTGACTTCTACGCCTACAACGCCGGCTGGAATCGCAATCTGCGCACCGGCCTGGAATCCGAAACGCAAGGTCTGCACTGGGTGGGCGACCTGATCCTGGAATGCGATCTGACCTGCGAACCGTCGGGTAAGACGCCCGAGGCCGAGGTCGTCTTGCGGCTCATCAAAGGCGGGCGCACCTTCGATTGCCGCATTGACGTCAACTCGGGCAAGGCCACCTTTGCCATCGACGGCGCCGACCTGGGCGCCACGGCCGAGACCGGCATCAGCCCCGGCCGCCGACACAGTCTCTCGTTTGCCAACGTCGATTGCCAGCTCTTGTTGTGGGTCGACGGCAGCGTGGTCGAGTTTGATAAGCCCGCCACATACGACCCCGTCGAGCGCGACGTACCGACGCTCGACGATCTGACGCCGGCACGGATCGGCGCTAAAGGCGCCGCGGTTCAGGCCGAACACCTGCGCATCTGGCGCGACGTGTACTACATCGCCTGCAAGTACACGCCCGACCGGCAACAGATCATGATTTCCGACTACGAGACGCCCGAGGCGGGCTTTTTGTCGAACCCCACCAAGTGGCCGCGCGTGTTTGCCAATATGCGGACCGTGGAGTTTCCGCTCGAGTCGGATCAGTTTTTGATGCTTGGCGACAACAGTCCGCGTAGTGCCGACAGCCGCTTGTGGAAGGCGCCCGACGGCCGGCCGGAGCATTATGTGAGCCGTGACCTGCTGGTCGGCAAGGCGGTGTTTGTGTACTGGCCGCATTCGTGGAATCGGATCCCGGGGACGAGAATCCCGTTCCCCTTCTTTCCGAATTTTGCCCGCATGAAATTTGTTCGCTGAGGCGTCGGCCACTCGTGCGTCGGCGGAGGCCGGCGCGGCTCTCGCTAAATCGGTCAAGGAGGACAGGCCGTGCCCACGCTGGAAGTCCAAGCGCTGCGGAGCAGGAACGACTCACAATTCGTTGGTCAGGGAGGACCAGCCATGCCCATGTTGCAAGTCCAGGGACTGGTAAAGATCTACGGATCGCGGCGCGTCGTCGACGGCGTCGATTTCGAGGTAGCGGCCGGTGAGATCGTGGGGCTGCTGGGTCCCAACGGCGCCGGCAAGACAACCAGCTTTCGCATGGCGTGCGGCATGATCGAGCCCAACGCCGGCCGCGTCACGCTCAACGACCTGGACGTGACGACCTGGCCCATGTTCCGCCGGGCGCGCGATGGCGGAATGGGCTACCTGGCCCAGGAATCGAGCGTGTTCCGCAAACTTTCGGTCGAGCAGAACCTGCTCGGCATGATGGAGATGCTGGGCTTCGATCGCAAGTCGCGCCGCCGCCGCTGCGACGAGCTCCTGGAGCAGTTCAACATTACGAAGCTGCGCAAAAGCCTGGCCATGTCGCTGTCAGGCGGTGAGCGCCGCCGCTTGGAAATCGCCCGCTGCCTGGTCTCGAACCCGAAGCTGATTCTGCTCGACGAGCCGTTCACGGGCATCGACCCGGTGACGATCGCCAGCATCCAAGAAATCATTCGCGGCCTGCGCGCTGCCGGAATCTCGATCCTGATCACCGACCACCAGGTGCGCGAAACGCTGCAGATCACGGACCGCAGCTACGTCATCCGCGGCGGCAAAGTCCTTTGCCACGGCCGGCCCGATGAAGTGGTCCGGAATCCCGAGGCCCGCAAATACTACTTCGGCGAAGGGCTCGACCTGGGGCTGCCTGCCGCACCCACGAGCGCACCCAATATGGTCGACTCGTTGCGTTCGCGGTTGAAACGGGAAGGGGCGCCGCAGCCGTAATAGCAGCAAGCCAGCGAGCGACAGTGGCCGGCACCGCTGCCGTTTTCCGTGCGTCAGCGATCGCGCGTCATTTTTCTTCGTCGGCCAGACCCAAGCGCGACAGCCAGCGGCCGCGTTGCTGCTTCTTGGACTTGTTCGCGGGATCGTTCGCGACGCGTGGCTCGTGCGGTGCGACGCCCTGGTCTTCCAGCGTTCGCTGTCGTTCGGCCACCTCTGCTTGGGCGCGGGCCAGTTGCGCACGCTGCACCGACAGGTCGATTTCGGCCTGACGAAGCTTTTCCTCCCACTCCTTTTCCAGTTGCTTGATCCGGGCCCGTTCCTGCATGATCAGCTCGTCCTTGTCCAGTATGTCGGCGACGTTCGGCGCCGGGGTCGCGGCACTGACACTTACCCCGGCCCCCTGTTCTTCCAACTGGCGGCGCAACTCTTCGATTTCTTCGTCGCGTTTGCGCAGTTCCGCGTCGGTTTCCCGCACGACATTCTCGATGCGCACGATCTCGTCGCGCCGCTCTTCTTCGGGCTCCTCGCCTTCGTCCGCTTCCAGGCTGGCGAGCAACTGGCGTTTGCGCGCTTCCCAGTCCATTGATACGCCCGTAGCCGGTGCCGCTGCCCTTCCGGCGCCGGCGCTGCGTTTTTCCAACTCCTCGTTCTTCTTTTTCAGCTCGCGAATGTCGCGCACGGCCATTTCGTAGCGCTGCGTCAGATCGGCAAATTCGGCCGAGCTCGATTCGTCGGAATTGCCGCCGTCGGGCGACTTCGCCACGACGAGCGCCGCCTCGGCGTCGGCCAGCCGGCGCACGAGATCGTCACGCTCGGCCGTGAGTCGCTCGGCTAGCTCTCGAGCACGCAGCTCGCTCTGGCTCGGACCGCGGTCTTCACACGACGATTCGCGCAAGTCTCGTTCCTGCCCGGCTTCCAGTTCAGCGACTTGTTGACGCAAAGCGGCGTTCTCGCCTTGCGCTTTGCTTAGTGCGTCCTGGGCCTTGTTCAGCTCGTCTTGGACTGTGCCGGCCTGTTGCACACCGGCAGAGCATCTCCGGGTCGCCTCGTCCAACTGCGCAGTGAGCGCTGCGATTTGTGCTTGAGCTGCCATGTGGGCTGCGGCCGCCCGGTCCAGTTCCTCGCCGCGCTCCCGTAACCTTTCGCTCAGACTCGTCGTCTCGCGACGTGCGTCGGCCAAGAGGGCCTCATGAGCGGAATTCCCCTGACTGGCAAGCGCTTCCAAATCAGCCAGGCGGCCGGCGATCAATTGCTGGCCAAGGTCTCGCTCGCGTTTCAGTTGCTCGGCGATGCGCCGACGCTGCTCCAAGGTGCGCTCTTGATCTTCGGCGAGCGACTGTCGCTGGCGTTCCAGGCCGGCGGTGCGCTCTTCGTATTGCCGCTTGACGAGCGCCAGCTCCTGGTCGGAGGTCTGCCGTTCAGCGGCCAAAGCCCGCTCTGCTTGTCGCAGTGCGGCCAGCGCCGCGGCATGCTCTTCGCGATCTGCGGCGAGTCTGGCGGTCTCGGCGTTCAGTGCATTCTGGCGATCTTCCAGTTGCTTCTTGGTTGCGGCGAGCTGCTTTTCGGCGACTTCGCGTTGTTCGGACGCGGCGCACTCGTCGGCAGCCAGCTTCGCAACGGCTGCGTCCAGCTCTTCGCGTTGCGAAGCGAGCTTTGCCTGCCTGCGCGATAAGTCGTCCTCGGCTGCTTGCCGCTCCTTCTCGAGGGAGATTCGGGCATCGCGGGCCGCGGCTTGCAACTGTTGCGCAGCTGCGTATGTACGTTGTGCGGCGGCCTCGGCCTCTTCGGCCGCCTGCGCTCGTTCGGCCAGTGCGGCTTGACGTCGTTCCAGCTCGGTTTCGCGGCGCTCAACCTCGGCGAGTCGTTCGGGGAGTTCCTTGGCCTGGCGCGCCAATTCCCGTTGCCACTCGGCGTGCTTAGCTTCGCGCTCTTCGTCGCGGCTCGCCATCGCTTTCTCGCGGGCCGACAATTCCGTTTGCCGCCGATCAAGCTCGAGGGCCAGGCGGTCCAGTTCCGCGGCCCGGGCCGTGAGTGCTGCGCTGCGTGTGTCATCCTCGCCGGCATGACGATCGATTTGCGTTTGCCGGGACAGTGCCGCTTCGCGCGCCGCGCCAAGATCGCGCGCGGCCTGATCGATTTGCGCGAGGATCCGCGCTTCGAGCTGGCCGAGGCGCTCGCGCTGGGCAGCGCTTTGGGACTGCAATCGTTCCCGCCGCTCTTGCAAGCTTCGCGCAAAGGATGATAGGGGATAGGCCGGTTCCGGCTGTGAAGAATCCACGTCCATTAGAGTGCCAAATCCCAGGGGCTTGCGGGGGCGAGCGGCACCATCGGCTCGTTCGCCGGCGCAAGTCGCATGCGCGCCAGAAATGATTTCCTACATTCGTATAGGCCGCCGATCATGGCACGTCAAAGCAGCCTGTCCGGTCTGGACGGTCATAGCGATTCTGCCGTCGCCCGCCGCGTGCTTGGCGACAAAGTGACGCCGCGGCGGGTCGCATTGTTGGGCGTGGCCTCGTCCCCTATCATGGGGCGCGCTCGAGCACAGAGTTTTCTGAAAACGACACGCTCACGGCAGAATCATGAACGATCCACGTATTGCGCGGCTGGCGGAAATTCTCATCGATCACAGCTGCGAGCTGAAACGCGGCGAAAAAATTCTCATCGAGGCGATTGACGTTCCCTCGCCGCAACTGGTCTGCCAGCTCGTCGAGTTGGCGGCAAAGCGCGGGGCGCAGCCGCTGGTGACGCTGAAAAACAACGAGGTCCTGCGTTCTCTCTATCGAACGGGCACGGCCGACAATATCGCTCTGGCGGGCCGCTTCGAAGCGGCCCGCATGCAGGAGATGGATGCCTACGTGGGGGTGCGGGGCGCTTCGAACAGCAGTCAATTCTCGGACGTGCCGCTTGCGCAAATGGACCTGTACCAGCAGTATTGGTGGCATCCCGTACACAGCGAAATTCGCGTTCCGAAGACGAAGTGGGTCGTCCTCCGCTACCCGACCGACGCCATGGCCCAGGCCGCTAACATGAGTACCGCGGCGTTCGAGGATTTTTACTTCTCGGTATGCACGGCCGATTACGCGCAAATGGCCCGGGACCAGGAGCCGCTGGTGGCGCGAATGAAAGCGGCGGACAAGGTGCGCCTCGTCGCGCCGGGCACCGACCTGCGATTCTCGATTCGCGGCATCGACGTGCGTCCCTGCTACGGCCAGCGGAATATTCCCGACGGCGAAGTGTTCACCGCGCCGGTGCGCGACAGCCTGGAGGGGACGATCCGCTACAACGCTCCCTCGCGCTACCAGGGAACCGTCTTCGAGGGGATCGAATTCGAGTTCCGCCAAGGCAAGATCGTGCGTGCCAGTTGCCGTAACGAAGTCGACAAGCTGAACAAGATCCTCGATTCCGATGAAGGAGCTCGCTACATCGGCGAATGGTCGATCGGCTGCAATAACCTGGTGCGGCAACCGATGCTCGACACGCTCTTCGACGAAAAGATCGGCGGCTCGATCCACCTCACGCCGGGCAACGCCTACGACGAGTGCGACAACGGCAATCGCAGCCGCGTCCACTGGGACCTGGTGCTGATCCAGACGCCCGAGTGGGGCGGCGGCGAAATCTGGTTCGACGACGAGTTGGTGCGCAAGGACGGCCGCTTCCTGCCCGCCGAGTTGCAGGGGCTCAACAACGGGCTGTAGCCGTCGCCTGAGAAGGGTCGGAAAAGCCCGAGCCGCCACTTACGGCTGCTTTTTACCGGCCAGCGTCACCGGTTTGTATTTGTGATCGCGCTTGCGGATGACCGTGCCCTCGAGCACTTTGTCCGGATCCGGTTGCTGTGCGGTGGATGACGGATCGCGGCGCTGCAACTGGGCCAGGACGTCCATGCCCTCGATAATGCGGCCGAACACCGTATGGCGTCCGTCCAAGTGCGGCGTGGGGACAAAGGTCAGAAAGAACTGCGAGCCGCCGGTATCCTTGCCGGCGTGCGCCATACTGAGCGAGCCGCGAAAGTGCTCGCGATGATTGGGCTTATCGCATTCGCAAGCGATCGTATAGCCGGGGCCGCCCTTGCCGGTCCCGTCGGGGTCGCCGCCTTGGGCCACGAAGCCCTTGAGCACGCGATGAAAGGGGGTGCCGTTGTAGAATCCCTTTTCGACCAGGGTAATGAAATTAGCGACCGTATTGGGCGCCTCGTTCTCGAAAAGCTCGAGGACGATGTCCCCCTTGGTGGTTGTGAGCTTCACGCGCGGCAAATCATCGGCCTTGGCTTCTGCCTCCCGTATCTTGACCTCCTTGTCCCACCTTTTCTGGTATTCGGGAACTTGGGCGAGCAACACTTTACCGGGCGAATCCTCCAGGACGTTGGCGTCTTTGGCGATCTTGAGATCTTTCGCCGCGGTCTCGAAGTCGTTGGCATTGAACGCAGCGCGACCCGCAATCGCATAAATCGCTTTGTTCTCGTAACCGTTGTCGATCAGCACGTTCGCCAGGCGTACCGCTTCTTCGTATTGTTCCCGCTGCTCGGCCGTAGATGCCATGGCTTCGAGGTACTGTCCAATCTCTTTGTTTTTGTTCGGCGCCGCCAGGTAGGCCAGCTCGGCCGCCTTGTGCATCTTCGGCTCCATGGCCAGGCCGCGCCCCTTGATATCTTCGTACTTCTTTTGCAGCTTTTCGGCGTCTTCTGTATTGCCGGCGAGCTTGGCGGCGCGGTACTCGAGCGCGGTTTTCCGCATTTCAGCCACAATCTTTTTCCACTCCGCGAATTGCTGGTCGAAATAGGCCTGCGGGTCCTTGGTATTGGATCGCGCGGCTTGGGCCAACAAGCGCTCGCTCGCAACCGGGGCCATCGTTAGTCCCATCGCCAGCAGCACCAAAGAGACGTGGAAACGCATCGGCAAAATCCTCAATGGAAAGGGCTGTCGAAACCGGGAGCAGCCCGGGGGCGGTGCTTCCGTCAGCGAAACCATCAATCTACCATACATCCATACGCCGCGACACGCAGGCCTGGCACTGCACCGCTTACCGTGCGGAATTTTCTACGTGAAACGACGAGCACCACGCGAGACTGACGCTGCCGGGCGTGCGCCGCAGGCCGCCGAGCCGACCCCTCTGCGGATTATTGGCGGCACGTTAGCGCGGCGACGTCTGAAATACTCGGGCGACCCGCGCACGCGCCCCATGAAGGACCGGGTCCGCGAGGCTGTCTTCAATCTTGTGGGGCCTGCGGTCGCCGGCACTCACGCTATCGACCTGTTTGCCGGCACCGGCGCGCTTGGTTTGGAAGCGATCAGCCGCGGCGCGGCCCGGGCCACGTTCCTCGAGCAGCATTTTCCCACGGCCCAAGTGATTCGCGAAAATATCGCCCAACTGGACCTTGCCGGCGTCACCGAAGTCATCCCGGGAAATGCCTTCATCTGGTCGCGCCGACTGCCACCGCCGGACGCAATGCCGTGGACCGTATTCTGCTCGCCGCCTTACGACTTCTACGTCGAGCGCGAAGGAGACGTTCTGGAAATGCTGTCGCGGTTGCTGCAAGCCGCGCCGCCTGCGAGTATCTTCGTCGTCGAGGCCGACGCGCGGTTTGATTTCGCCCATTTGCCGCAGCCGCACTCGTGGGATGTGCGCGTTTACCCGCCCGCCCACGTCGGCATATTACGAACGTAAGTAGCAAGGTGTCGAATTGGAAAAGGGGGTGCCATGCTCACGCTGGCGTGAGTATGTGGGTCGATCGCTTGCCAGTGCAGCATGGCCACGACGAGCGTGGCCATGGCACCCAGAACGTGTAACAAACCATGAGGAATGATTTTTCAAGGACTGGCAAAAAAGCATGGATATTCACAACATCAATGACGTGCCGGCCTTTACCACCAAGGACGGCTCGGAAATTCGCGAACTACTGGCCGACCGCAATTCGTGCATCGTGAAACAAAGCCTGGCCGAGGCGCGGCTGGCGCCCGGGCTGTCGACAACACCCCACTACCATCCGCTGACCGAGGAGATCTATTACATCCTGGTCGGCACCGGCTCGATGCGCATCGGCGACGAACAGCGCACCGTCGGGCCGGGCGACGCCATCGCGATTCCGCCCGGCAAGATTCACCAGATCACGAACGACGGCCGCGAGGAGCTGAAATTCTTGTGCTGCTGCGCGCCGGGCTATCAGCACGAAGATACCGTGCTGGTCGAAGCGTGACGGGTAGTAGCCCTACATATCAGCTTTTCGCGCGGGCGCTCGCAAACTCAATACAAGCTCGCGAGAAATTTCACGGCCTGGCCGATCTCGAACACCGGATCATCCGCCCGTTCGCGCTCGATACACAAATAGCCGCGATAGCCAAAGTCTTCGAGCGCTCCGAGTAGGGCGGGAAAATCGGCCAGACCGCGCCCTAGCGGCACTTCGTCGCCACGGCCGCGTGCGCGATCGCGCACCCCATCCTTGGCATGCACGAACATGACGTGCCGCGCGAGGGCTGCGATGGCCTCGCCCGGCGCGTAGCCGTTGACGATCAGGTTGCCGGGATTGAAGGTGACGCCCAACGAGCCGTCAGGCAAGGCGCCGATCAGGCGCGCAAGGTCGGCCCCGCTTTCGCTCCCCGTTTCGGCAGCCAACGTCGCGCCGATGTGATGACCAAAGGCGCCGATGTCTGTGAGCGCCTCGAGCATGACGGGCCAGTCGGATGCTTCCGCATCGGCCGGAACCTGTCCGACCTGGTTCACCACCACTGTAGCGCCGAGTTGGCTGGCCAGGCGCATGGCTTGTTTCGTGGCTGCCACGCGACGCTCGAGCTCTTCCTGCACGTTGTAGCCGCGCCGCGTGCGAAAGCCGATAGCCGCCACGCGCAAATTGAGATTTTCGAGCAGCCTGAGAAACTCGCGCCGCCCGGTTTGCGAAAGTTCGTCCGGCCGCAATTCGGTACGGGCATCGATTTCCACCGCCGCCGCACCTAGTTGCGCGGCCGTGGCCAGTGCCCGCTTAAGCGGCATGCGCAAGCTGCGCAGTTGGATGGCAATCTTCAGCGGCTGCATAAATCGATATTCCTGGGACTTGTGCTGATTCTAGCGACCGCGTCCGCGGGTTGAAGGTGTCCGCCACGGGCCCACACCGGACCCGCGCCAGGGCCAGCGGCCGAGCCGTGTTCGCTACGCTATGCTTTTGTGGCAAGCATGGTTTATGTTTTCGTGAAGATACAGGCCCTGCGGAAGCAGTCGTATGATCACCGTCGACGACGTCTCGCGATTCCTCGACGCCTTTGCGCCGCTGCGGCTGGCCGAGCCGTGGGATAATGTCGGATTGCTGTTGGGCGATCGCCAACGCTCGGCCGATCGCATCATGACTTGTTTGACCATCACCGGCGCCACGGCCGCCGAAGCGGTTCGGCACCAGGCCCAGCTGGTCGTCGTTCACCATCCGCTGCCGTTCGCCGCCTTGAAGCGGCTGACGACCGACTCGCCCGAGGGACGCTCCCTGTGGTCGCTGGCCGGAGCCGGTATTTCGATTTTCAGTCCGCACACGGCATTCGATTCGGCGCCTGAAGGAATCAATCAGCGGCTGGCGGCGGGCCTGGGGCTTGCCGAGATCGAGCCGCTGACGACGCGTCTGGAAGATGTCGATGGCCGGCGCTTGGGCGCTGGCCGGCGCGGACAATTCTCCCAGCCCCTGCCGCTTGCGGAAGTGGTCGAGCGCGTGAAGAAATTCCTGGGGGTCGAACGTGTGCAAATCGTCGGGGCCCCGCGGACCAATGTCAGCAAGATCGCCGTCGGCTGCGGCAGCGCGGGCGACTTGCTGGCCGATGCGCGGCGCGCCGGCTGCGAATGCTTCGTGACCGGCGAAACCCGTTTTCACACGGCGCTCGAGGCCGAAGCCGCGGGCCTGGCCATGATTCTCACCGGTCATTACGCCAGCGAGCGATTCGCCGTCGAGTTTCTGGCCGAACTGCTGGCGCGCGAGTTTCCCGCTGCGTATGTGTGGGCCAGCGCCGACGAGCGCGACCCACTCGTGTGGGGCTAGCAGCGCGCGGACGGGAAGCAGCGTCGTTGCAGCAAGTCACAACGCGTCCAACCGTCTCGACGACGTGTCCGCGCCGCCAGTGCTCGCGCTACCCGCCGATATTTGGTGGACTTTCGGTGAAAGGTTGCCGGCTGCGAAGAAGGGGCGCTTGACTCCTCGTGGCTTTTGCTGGAGAGACGGTCCTTCGAGCCTTTTCGCGCTCGTTGACTTGGCCCCTTGCCCACTTAGAATTGCCAGCAGCCTGCGGGAGGCCGTGGCGGGAATCTTTGCTGGTCATTCGAGGAGGGTGCCACCATGGCGCAGCGATGTCTCACCGCCTTGCCGGTCTATAACGAAGCGAAATACGTGTCGGGCGTGCTGGCCGAAGTGCGCCGCTACAGCCCCGAGATTCTCGTCGTCAATGACGGCTCGAGCGACGGCACGACGGAACTATTGGCCGCCGAGCCAGGCATCCACCTGGTTACGCACGACAAGAATCGCGGCTATGGCGCTGCCCTGCGCTCGGCTTTCGACTTCGCCGTAAAGAACGACTACGACGTGCTGGTGACGATCGATTGCGATGGCCAGCACCAGCCACGCATGATTCCGCAATTCTTCGCCGAATGCGACGGTTGGGACATCGTCTCGGGCAGCCGGTACCTGGAGCAGTTCTCGGGCGATAGCCGGCCGCCGGCCGATCGGCGGCGGGTGAACGAACTCCTGACCGCGCGCATCAACGAACTGTTGGGGCTGAACGTGACCGATGCCTTTTGCGGCTTCAAGGCCTATCGCGTTTGCCGGCTGCCGGAGCTCGATTTGACCGACGACGGCTACGCCATGCCGCTGGAGCTGTGGGTGCAAGCGGCGTTTCACGGCTTCCGCATCAAGGAATTGGCGGTCCCGCTGATTTACCTCGACCTGGCCCGATCTTTCGGCGGCGCGCTCGACGACACGGAGACGCGGCTGGCCCATTACAACAAGATCTTGCAGCAGGCGCTTGCGCGAACGACCGAAAATCGCAAAACCACGCCGCATTCGAGATCGCTTTGTAACGAGCGCGCCGGATGAGCGCCGGTCCGGGTTCGATCGCTTACCGGCGGTTGCGGGCTCCGCGCGAAAACGGCGGCGTGCTCATCGAGCCGCCGCTGGGCGAGCTGCCGCAACTGCTTGCCGCGAATATCGCGCGGCAGCAGGCAGCGCACTACGACGTGCAAGGGCGCCCGCTTGCGGCGCTGGCCGAGTCGGGCCGGCGCGAGCTGGTTGAATTGGCGCGCCGCTACACGTCGAGTTATCGCGATGTCGAAGCCGTGCCCGCTAACGGGCCGATGTTCCTGGCCGGACATCAGCCGGAGCTGTTTCATCCGGGCGTGTGGTACAAGAATTTCGCGCTCAGCAAGCTCGCCGGCGATGCGCGGGCCACGGCCGTAAACCTGGTCATCGACAGCGACACCATCAAGCACGTTTCACTGCGCGTGCCAGGTGGATCGCTCGATGCACCGATCGTCGAATCGATCGCCTTCGACAGCTCGGCCGACGAGATCCCGTTCGAAGAACGGGAGATCGAAGACCGCGGACTGTTCGCCAGCTTCGGCGAGCGGACATGCGAATGGCTGCAAGACATCGTCCCCGATCCGCTCATGAATTCGTTCTGGCCGCTGGCGCTCAAGCGCGCAGCCGCCACGCGCAATTTGGGTGAGTGCCTGGCGCAATCGCGCCACGTGCTGGAGGGGCAATGGGGCTTGAACACTCTGGAACTTCCCCAAAGCCAGGTATGTGCGCTGCCGGCATTCCACTGGTTTACGGCGCACTTGCTGGCCAACCTGCCGCGCCTGCGCGAGGCGTATAACAGCGCGGTCGAGGCTTATCGACGCGTGAATCGTGTGCGCAGCGCCAACCATCCGGTACCGAACCTGGCAGCCGACGGCGACCTGATCGAAGCGCCGTTCTGGCTGTGGAGCTCGGCGTCGCCGCGCCGCCGACGACTATTCGTGCGCCGCGGCGCTGACTCGATGACACTCACGGATCGTCGCCGTGTGGAGATTGAGCTCCCCTTAACCGCTGATGGCGATGCCACACGCGCGGTTGAAGTGCTCGCGGGTTTTCGGGAGCGTGGCATCAAGTTGCGCAGCCGCGCCCTGGTCACCACGCTCTTCGCCCGGTTGGTCCTCTCGGACTTGTTCATCCACGGCATCGGCGGCGCGAAATACGATCAACTGACCGACGAGCTGATCCGCAGCTTCTTCGGCCTCGCGCCGCCAAATTATCTGGTGATTTCCGCGACTTTACACTTGGCAGCGCAGGGCAACGGCGCAGGCCACGACGACGTGCGCCGCCTGGACCAGGAGTTGCGGGATTTGGAATATCATCCCGAGCGCTGTATTACCGACCTGCACGATTGGACGAGCGCGCCGGTGGATATCGCGCATTGGCTCGATTTGAAGAGCCGTTGGCTGGCGACGGAACAGACGCGCGAGAACGCGCGCGAGCGCTGTCATGCGATCCGCGCGGCGAACGAAGCGCTGCAGGCGTGGGTCGAGCCGCGGCGGCGCGAATTGACGCGACATCGGCAGGAAGCCGTTCGTCAGCAGCGCACCGCGGCGGTGCTCACCTCGCGTGAATACGGCTTTTGTTTGTACCCAGCGGAAACTTTACGGGATTTTTTGCTGGCATTTCGAGGGACAAGTCCCTAAAGTATTGTCAAGACGGATCGTAAAACTACGAGCGAAAGGATCTCGCCCATGTGCGCAGCGACGCCAGTACTCGCCAGCGCGCGGCCCAAACGCCGCAGAACGGACTCGCAAAAACGGCGAAAACAAGGACGAAATGGGGCTCTTCCCCATGGGGCCCTTCGGCCGGTTCAACTGTCTGACGCATGCGAGCGCTCTCCCGGTTCAAATACCGGACGGTTGGCGTCGCGCGCCGGGGCGCGTGCTAGCATTCGCGTCGAGCAAGAGCCGCTGGGCGTGCTCGCGACCGGTTGCGCCGGCGACCATCCGGTCGTTCACCATTTGCTGACGGAGGTTTTTCAGGGCCCATCGCGCGACAATTTTTATAGTTCGCTCGACGATCCCTTCTACGAACCGCGTGATCGGCTGCTCATCAAGCGCGCCGGCCAGTCGATCTCGCATGTGCTGATTACCAAGCGCGTGATGCATTTCGGCTCGCTCAGTTTTCCCGCGGACTGCTTGTCCTGGCTGGCGACGTTGCCTGAGTTCCGGCAGTTGGGATACGCCAGTCGTCTGGTCCGCGCGGCCGACGAGACCATGCGCCGCGAGGGCGCCGTACTTTGCCTGTTGAAAACCCGCGTACCGCATTTCTTCCGGCGGCAGGGGTGGGCGTTGTGTGGCCGGCATAGCCATGCCCGTGCCGGCAGCCGCGATCTGCTCGCGCAACTTTCGGCCCGCGGGCTGGTACCGGGCGAAAGCTCGGTCGGCATTCGCCCCTGGCGTCAAGTCGAACTGCCCGCCCTGATGAGGCTGTATCAAGACATGACGGCCGGCCGCGCCGGCCATTTCGAACGCACCGAGGCTTACTGGCGCTGGCTGATCAGCCGTAAAGGCTTCGAGCGCATCTACGTGGCCGTCGACGGACCGGACAACTTCGAGCTGGAAGACGATCCCACGAAGCTCGTCGGTTACCTGATCACGAGCGAAGACCGCGTGCTGGAATTGGCCGCGGCCCGCACGCACCGGCATGTGGCGCGCGAGCTCTTGGCCCGCGCTTGCAGCGAAGCGATCGAGCGCGATTACAACATGCTGACGTTGCACGCTCCGGCCGACGACCCCTTGATGGAAATCTTCCGCATCGCCGGCGGCACACTGCACTGCACCGAATCGGAGCAGGGCGAAGTCTACATGGCGAAGTTGATGAATCCCATCGGCTTCCTCAAGCAGCTTTGCCCCGAATTGCACCGCCGCGCCGACGCGGTCAGCCTGACGCGCCCCTGCGAGCTGGGCCTGGTCCTGGACGGTGAGAAATATCGGCTGATCGTTTCGCGCCGCAGCGTCAAGCTGGGCCGGAATCGCATCGGCCGCAGTTACCTGCAGTGCAGCGGCGCCAACGTGACGCGGTTGCTGCTGGGGCACCTGGATATCGACGAAGCGCTGGCCGACGGCCGGCTGCGGGCCTCGACCCAAGTGGCTGCCGAGCTAGGGCGCACACTCTTCCCGCGGCTGCCGCTGTGGCGCCCGCCGCTGGATGAGATTTCGACGTAGTCCCCGGTGTCTAGCGCCCGGATCGCAGAAATTCTCTTGCCGTGCTGATCTGTGATGCGCTGAGTTTGTCGTTGGCGCGCAGATTCTGAATCGGATCGAACTTGCCTTCTTTGCAAGCCTCGCGAACTGCCTTGAGGAGCGGTCCGTCGCGCCCGACCAGCTTGATGAATTCCTCGACGCTCCTGCCATCGCCAACGACGACTTTTCCGCACAGTTTCTCCTGCGCGTCGCGATTGTACAGGATGCTGCGCGCCATCATCTCGTAGCCGGATGGGAAGGTGTCGCCGGCCGAGAACTTCCAATAGGTCTGATTCGGCGTCCGCAGCCGCCCGTTGGTTTCGATGATGGTGCCGGGCAGCTCAAGCGAATAATCAAAAGACTCCGCGTCACCCAACACGCTGATCAGCGGATAAATGCCAAAGGCGCTGTCGAGCGCGTGAACGAACGGGTCCTCTTCGAAGCCCAGTTTCTCTCCATGCGACTTCCAGTCAAATTCATTGAGCAACTTACTAATCGTGGCGACATCCTCTTTGGTCATCGGCTTGTTGTCGGTCCGTCGAACGTACTTCTGGACGGTTTCTTCGACGAGCTTTCCGAAAGGATCTTTGGCTTTCTCGTCCCAGCCAAAACCGCGTCGCCGTAGAACCTCAATCAGCTCGCGCTTGGTTGCGTCCTCTCCGAGGTGGTGCAGGCGCGCATCGTAAAACGTCGTCGCTAGCTCTTTGATTCCCGCCGGCGCTTCGTCTTGCAGAAACCTGATGAGCGGCGCGGCGTCATACGCATCTCCCAACGCGTCCGGCAGACCGCTTGTAACATACGGGCCGAAAATCTGCAGCAATCCTGCAATGCCGTCCAGGAATCGTTCGCGAGTCACGGAGTTGGTGACGGTTTCCTTCCAGCGGTACTCGACGAACAAGCCGAAATCGGTTCGCTCGAATTCGCGCGTGAGCGCGCTTAATCCCGATTCGGGCGTGGCCTTGTTGGCATACAGGTAGTGCAGCGGAATCTCGGCCGGCGACTTGAACGTACCGTGGGCCGTGAAGTACTCGTACTTGCCGAGCGGCGCGTTGTCCGGAGCTTTTTTCGGCGGACGCTCCGCGCCGGTGACCGACGTCCACTCCGCCATCCAGTCGGGCGAAAGGTCAGTGCTGTCGGGTGCAGCACCAGGCGGACGAGCGACGCGCGGCAGATAGCCCTCACGCGGCTGGATAATCGTGCGTTCACACGAGCCGTCAGACCGCACCACGGTCGTGGCATGAAACTGCGGAGGGTTGCAGCCGACCACGAGCATCAGGAACGCGGCGAGAAGCAGGCAAGGCCTAGAGTGCGCGTGCATACGCCACCTCCGCCAGATTCGATCCGCGCGGCCACGGATTTATTCCCGCCGACTTCGCGGACCGGCGCGCAGCTCGATGCGCTGAGACGGTGCTACTTGCGGCCCAGCAGGGCTTGCGCCTCGGCCACGACGTGATCGGCCGTGATGCCGAATTCCTTGAATAGTTGTCCGGCGGGGGCGCTCGCGCCAAAGCCGTGCATGCCGACGAACCGGCCGGCGAAGCCCAGGTAGCGTTCCCAGCCAAATTCCACGCCCGCCTCGACCGCCACGCGGGCCGTGACCGACGGCGGCAGTACGCTGTCGCGATACTCCTGCGGCTGCTCGTCGAAGAGTTCGAAGCAGGGAAGGCTGACCACGCGCGATTTCACGCCCCCGGCGGAAAGCTTCTCGTGTGCCGCCACGGCGAGACTCAATTCGCTGCCGGTGGCCAAAAGCAAAACGTCGGGCTTTCCGCCCGGCGCGTCGGCCAGAATGTATCCGCCGCGCGCCACGCCCGACGCAGGAGCGTATTTCGTGCGATCGAGCGTCGGCAGATTCTGCCGCGTCAGGCACAGCAACGAGGGCCGTTGCGTTTCCTTGAGCACGGCGCGGTACGTTTCGCTCACTTCGTTAGCATCGCCCGGGCGGAACACAAGCAGACGCGGGATGGCCCGCAGCGCGGCGTAATGCTCGACCGGCTGGTGCGTGGGACCGTCTTCGCCGACGCCGATCGAGTCGTGCGTGTAGACGTGAATGACCGGCAAGCCCATGATCGCGGCCAGTCGCAAGGTCGGCCGCAGGTAATCGCTGAACACCAGGAACGTCGACACGTAGGGGCGCAGGTTCGACAGCGCCATGCCGTTGGCGGCCGAGGCCATACCGTGCTCGCGAATGCCGAAGTGCATGTTGCGCCCGGTCGAATTCTCGGAAAACACGCCGGCGCCATCGAATTCCAGGAGCGTCATCGTCGAGGGGGCCAGGTCGGCCGCGCCTCCCATCAACCAGGGAATCTTGGCGGCCAGGCCGTTGAGGACCTTGCCCCCCGAGACGCGCGTAGCCAGCCCCTTGGCGTCGGCCGGGAAGGTCGGCAGTCCTTGCTCCCAACCGGCAGGCAACTCGCGCGCTTCCATCTGCCGCCACTCCGCGGCCAGCTCGGGATACTTCTTGGCGTACTCGTCGAAGCGCCGCTGCCAGTCGGCGAACAGTTCCTTACCGCGCTTGCCGACCTGCGCCGCGAAGTCGGCGCGGACTTCGTCAGGGACGAGGAACTTGGCGTCGGCCGGCCAGCCGTAGAATTCCTTCGTCAGCCGAATTTCATCCTCGCCCAAGGGACTGCCGTGGGCCGAATGCGTATCCTGCTTGTGCGGCGCGCCGTAGCCAATGTGGCTGCGAACGATAATCAAGGTCGGCGTATCGGTGTTGGCCTTGGCCTTTTCCAGGGCCGCGGTCAACGCGTCGAGATCGTTCGCGTCCGCCAGGTGCAGTACGGTCCAACCGTAACCTTCGAAGCGGCGGCCAACATCCTCGCTAAAGGCCAGGGACGTGTGTCCTTCGATCGTGATCTGGTTGTCGTCGTAGATCCAGCACAGGTTCGACAGCTTCAAGTGGCCCGCGATCGAAGCGGCTTCCGAGCTGATGCCTTCCATCAGGTCGCCGTCGCTGCACTGGACGAAGATGTGATAGTCGAACAGATCGAAGCCAGGCTTGTTGAAGTGGCCGGCCAGCCAGCGCTGCGCCACGGCAAAGCCGACGCTGTTGGCGATACCTTGTCCCAGCGGGCCGGTTGTCGTTTCGACGCCCGTCGTCCAGCCATGCTCGGGATGCCCTGGGCAGAGGCTGTGCAATTGGCGGAATAATTTGATCTGATCGAGCGGCACGGCCAATTCCTTGGTCGGCTGGCCATGGTCGTCGACGCGCTTGACGCCCGCCAGGTGCAGCGTGGCGTAGAGAAGCATCGAGGCGTGTCCACAGCTAAGGATGTACCGGTCGCGACCGGGCCACAGCGGGTGCTCGGGATCGTAGCGGAGGATACGGTTCCACAAGGCGTAAGCCACCGGCGCCAGGGCCATGGGGGTGCCGGGATGGCCGGAGTTCGCCGCCTGAACGGCGTCCATGGCCAACGTGCGGATGGTATTGATCGAGAGCTGTTCGATGCTCGTAGTGGTGGTAGCCATGATGATTCGTTGATTGTTGGCGGGGAGGCGGTCCGTGCGTGGCGCACGGTTGGAAAAGCGCGCCACCGTGAGTCGTCCGTGACGAAACATACCGCCGGGCTCCGCCATAAGCGGGCCCGTGCGTTGGCCGGCCTTGGCGGGCGCGTCATGCGGCCGTGGTGAGTCTAGGGGGCCGCCGACAAGGCGTCAATCGATCGACCGGCGGTTGCATCGCGCGGCTACCGCCATTTTGTCGGCGACATGACGCGTCCGCGAACTGACGCGTACCGCTAGTCATGCGCGGCGCAAGTGAGACACAATGCGCAGGTTGCGCTAGCCAGCTCTCGCGCAGCTCGGCTCACGGATCGTTGGGATTCAACACGCGGAAGACGATGGCCGCCACAACGCCGCCGGCCAGGTCAGCCAGGAAGTACAAGCCCAGATCGGCCGCCGAGGCGATGCCCAAGCGCCACAGGCCAACCGCCACGGCCGGGTTGAAAGCGCCGCGCGAGATATCCCCAACGGCGAAGGCGCCGGTCAACACCGTAAAGCCGATGGCCAAGCCATAGAACGAATTGCCAGCCGTATCCTTCGACGTCGCCACGTTGAGCACGACGTACACCAGCGCGAAGGTGAATAGAAACTCAGCCAGGAAAGCCGGATACGTCTCGATCGGGGCGTAGGGAACCGCCGCCACCCTTTCGGCACGCAGGGAAATGACGGCCGCGGCGGCGGCCACGGCGCCGAGGAACTGCACGATCCAATATCCGACCGCCTCGGGCAACGTCGTCCGCCCGCGCAGTAGCGCGCCGAGCGTGACCGCTGGATTATAATGCCCACCGGAAATATGCCCGCCGGCAAAGATCATCACCATCAGTGCCGAGCCGATGGCCAGGGGCGGAATGACCCCGCTGTTCTCAGGAGCTAAAACCGCGCAGCCAACGGTCAGGACGAGAAAGAACGTGCCGATGAATTCCGTGGCCAGCTTATTCATGACGAAAGGCTCCTGTGAATGAGTTGTGTCGGTCGCACGCTTCGCCGCGTTCGGCGAGCTTCGCATGGCCGCCCTGCGGCGCATCGTTCGAGCGACATGGAAACAGACTCAATCAGAAAGAAAAGATCGGCCGACGCATAGCCGAAAGTGAACGACAGGTAAGCGAAAGTCTATCCGAGCCCGCGTCGTTGACAAGCCATTTATTGCGGATTGCCTCCGGTGCGAAAACAGGGCCATTGCCGGAGAATCACGACGAACGGATAGCCGTCCCTGGCAGCGCAGCTCGAGGCCGGCAGCGCCTTAAACGCTGAAACGAATGTTCAGAATATCGTCGTCTTGCACGACGTAATCCTTGGGCTCCTGGCGCACCAGGTTCTGGGCCTTCACGTCGCGTTCGCTCCCCAGGCGGACCAGGTCGTGGCAGGTCATGACTTCGGCGCGGATGAACCCGCGGGCCAGGTCACTGTGGATGTTATCGGCCGCTTCGAGCGCCGTGCCTCCTTTGCGCATCATCCACGTACGGACCTCTTTCTCGCCGGCGGTGAAATACAACATCTGGCCCGAGACTTCCAGGATGGCTCGCAGGACCGCATCGCGATCCGTGCCCGAGAGGCCCAGGTCTCGTTCGAATTCGGCGCGCTCCTCGGGCGACATGCGCGCCAGTTCGCGTTCCAGGCCGACGCGCACGCCGAGCACCGGTCGATCGCCCCCCGCGGCCTTGGCCCGCGCTGCCGGGTCGGCCTCGTCATCGGCCACGTTCAAAACCACAAGCGCCGGCTTTTCCGTCAGCAGGCGAAAGCTGCGCGTAGCCTTGAGTTGTGGTTCGGTCATGGCCGATTCGGCCAGCGGCTGGCCGGCTTCCATGGCAGCCAACACTTCCTCGAGCGCGGCAAGCTCGGCCATCTCCTGCTCGCGATTGGGACGCGGCTTCTTGACACTTTCCTTCAACCGGTCGACGCGCCCCGAGACGATTTCCATATCGGCCAGCAGCAGGTCCTCTTGAAATCGGCCCAGGTCTCCTTCCGGCGCTCCGCGATCGAAAGCGGCTACGACCATGATCAGGCAACCGCAATCGCGCAGCAGTCCCAGGCGCGCCGGGTTCCCCTCGTGCGTTCGGCTCAACCCCGGCGTGTCGACGATCTCGAGCGCTGCGTAGGTGATTTTCTTGGGATGGTAGACGCCGCACAGGGCCGTGACGCGCGGCTCCGGCACGGGCGCCATGGCGCTTTGGCCGGTGTGGCTCTTGGCCGGGTCGGGCGCGACGCCGGTCAGCCATTCGAATAAAGTGCTTTTGCCCGAGCCCTGGTAGCCGATCAAGCCGATCTTCATGTGCGATCCTGCGTGCGACGTTCGCCGGCCAGCGCCAGTGCGTCGGCCAATTCGGAAAGGGCCTGTTCTACCGCAGTGGCTTCTTGACTGTCCAGGGTCCGGCGGCCGAAGCGCACGCGATAAAACAGCTCGACGACCTGTCGCGCCAGCGGCGCGGCAAAATTGGTGCGCGACGATTCGGCCAATTGGCCGCCAACGGCCAGCGCAAATTCACGCTGCGTCTGGCTGGGGGCACGGCGCAACTGCCGCTGGGCCAGGAGCATTTCGAAACGTCGATAGAAGGCGACGTCCGCGCTGCCGTGGTAATCCTCGGACGAGCCCCCGTCGGACCACCGTCGATAGCGGTTGACCACGAAGCGGATGAGGTAGTTGACGACCAGGAGCACGAGCATGATGACGATCGCGGCGACCGCCCCGCGCCAGCTAAACCAGCCACCATTGGTCAGGCCCCAGTAACCCGGACTGAGCCCGCGGACGATTGCGCGGGCCAGATTCTTCCAGGCGTGCGGGTCGGTCAGGCTGACGAGCGCAGCGACGATGCCTTGGCGCGTCGGGATGTAAACGGATTCTTGCTGCCGCGCATGATTGAGCCCCAGAACGTAATTCCGCCAAGCGCTGTGGATGTTGGCCAGGAACGATCTGATTCCCTCGACGACATAATTGCTGGCGTACGTCGTGGGGGCCGTTCCGACGCCTCCCGTGGGATCCATGATGAGCCAACCGCCGAGTTCGCGGTCGAAACCCGGCGTCAGCCGCGCCGGCAGATGCTGCGGATCGAGATAGGCTTCGACCCAGGCATGGGCATTCAGAGCACGAACCTGGTAATGGTTTTCCGACCACTCACCCCCTTTGAAACCGACCGCCAATCGCGAGGGAATGCCGATGGCTCGCAACATCAGCGCCAGGGCGCTGGCGTAGTACTCGCAATGCCCTACTCGGTTCTGCGTGACGAAGTCCTCGACCGGATCGAGTTCCGGATCGCGACGCACTTCGCCCAGCGAGTAGCGGAAGTTCGTCGGATCGCGGAGGAAATTAGCCAACACGCGGGCACGTTCCAGGTGGTCGTCGGCGGGAATATCGCGCACGATCTGCTCGGTCAGCGCCTTGGTGCCGGCCAGGGGATCAACGCCGCTGGCCGATGGGCCTGGCAGCGTCAACAATCGGCGGCGCGTTTTTCTATCCAACGGTACCGCGGCCTGCACGATCGTGGACAAGCGGCGATCGAAAATGCCGGTGGTCAGCAGCTCGTATTCGATCGTCGTTTCGTGACGACGCTCGGTACGCTGCAACTGGTCACCAGCCGGCGACCAAAGAATGTTCTCCCAAGTGACCGGCGAGTAATAGGGATAGATCGAGAACAGCACATCGGTGTCGAGAGGCTGCACGACGAAACGTTGGAGAATTGCCGGAGCGTCTTTGGGCGGCCGTCGCGCTTGAATCATATTGCCCGAATAGAAAAGTTCCTGCTTCCATTTGCGATTCGTATATACGCTCAGCACCACGCCGCGAAACAGGGGTTCGTCGACCAATTCGCAGGGCTTGTGTGTCACCGCGTCTTCGAGATACACCTGCATGATGTCTTCGTCGCTTTCGCTGATTGCGCCCATCTCGCCCAGCTGCACCTCGCTCGAGAAGCCGACCAACCGCTCGGTGGGCTCGGTATCCGTTTCGCGCCATTTACCGTGCTCGGCGCGCGGAACCGCAGCGAACACGACACAGGCCAGGCCGAATGCAATCACGCTGACGTTGGCAACCAGCCTGACCAGCGACAGGTTCAGCGCACCTTCGGTTTGCTGCTGCTGCGCGCTGCCGGTAAACAGCGGAGCTTGCGAGACTCGTAGCGGCACGAGGCTGGCGGGGGAAGGCAAGAAGGCCTCCGGCTCGGCCCCCGTGATGCGCGCCGATACGCGCAATTGCTCGCGATACAGGTAAAAGACGGTCAATACGCCACTTGCCAAGACGACGTACACCAAGAGCAGGACGCCAAACAGCAACGATTCATTGAGCGCCGTCGAGACGGCCGTCTCCATCATGCTCAGCGCGATCAGCAACCAATAAGTGGCGATGCTTTTTTCCTTCAGTTGCAAGACGAACTGCCCATACACGACGAAGCTCAAGAGCGCCAAGAGGCCCGCGTCCGACACGTCGCGCTGCCACTGAAAAATCGCGGCCACGACGGCGCACAGTCCGACCAGGTCGGCCAGGCGATCCGGCAATTTGATCCACCCCTTGACGTCGGTCAGATAGACCGAAGCGAACGCCACGATCACCGCGGCGACCGTGCGCGTGACGTCCCGCTCGCCCATCCCCAACAGCACGGTCGACAACGAGACGAGCGCCGCAATGCTGACTTGCAGTATTCGTTCCATGTGCAGGAAATGACCGGCCCTCGCCGGTGCATTACACGGGGATGAAATAGTCCGAGAGGTTCGTGTGGGCGACATTGATCGATTGCAAACGTCCCAGCCAGGCGCGCTGCCGGGGATTGCGCCACAATCGCTGGAAACGCTCGGTATCGCTCAAGTCCACCGGCCGGGTCGAGATCAGAATCGCGTTCGTGCCGGGTCGAGCCGCCTCGAGCGTCCTCGAAAGGGCTTCCGGCAACCGATCGGAATTCGCCCCTTCGGCCGTCGCCAGTGATTCCATCACTTCGCGAGTCAGGGCCAGCGACGTAGGACCACAGTTCCAATGAGTTTCGCGCGCAGCCACGGCGATCCACAACATTTGCCCGCCGCGACGGCAAAGATCCGACACGATCGAGGCGGCGAAGCTTACCGCCAGCTCGACATTCGCCAGATCGGTTTCGCTGGGCTCGTCGGGCTGCCACAGCTCCAAGACCAGCGCCAGGTCCTGGTTGCGCTGCTGCTCGAACTGGCGCACGACCGGCGTTTGCCGCCGGGCGCTCGTGCGCCAGTGGATCCACCGCCGGCTGTCACCGGGCCGCCAGTGGCGGAGACCGTAAAAGTCTCCCTCCAGCAGGCCTTGTCGCCGCTGCACGTGGCTGGAGCCGACGTCCGAGGATTGTTGCAACCGCTGCCAACGCCTGGTCAGGCGGCCAAGCCGGGGTAGCACCAGCAGGCTCTGCGGTTCTTCAATGGTCGTTTCGCCATGAATCATGCCGAACGGAAATCGTGTCGACAGGTGAATTGGTCCGAACTCGTAACGCCCGCGGCGCATGATCCGACCTCGATACGATTGCACGGCGTCGCCGCGAGCCGCGACATAGGGAACCAGTGTGCGGGCCGAGATGGCCGCTTCGCCAGACGGCGCGCCGATGCGGCGAATCTGGTCGTCGATCGTAATGGCCCACGAGGCCAGCCGCTTCTGCGGATTCACGACCGAGAGCTCGACCAGCAGCAAGTCGCCCGCCGCCGTGCTGCGCGGGATGCGCCGCTCGACCTTAAGACGCCGCAGCGTGGCCCACACCAGCCAGCGATTCACAAGCGGCAAGCTGACGAGCAAGGCGAATAGCGCCAACAGCAAGTTGATCTGTCGGATCAATGCTCCCGCCAACAAAAAGGCGAGCATCGTGATGTAACACAGCCCTTCGATCGTGATCTTGGGCAGTTGCGGAGTACGCATAAGTGGCGACGGCTCGCGCGTCGAGTCAAGGTTCGAATGCTCGCCGGACTGATGCTGCGGAAAATTCCCTCGTTCGCTTTACGTCGGCACGGGCAGATCGTCGACGAAGCGTTGAATGATCGCTTCCACGGCGCTGCGCTGGTTGCCGTGCAGATAGGCCTTGGTGATCACGCGATGCGCCAAAACCGGCACCGCCAACCGCTTGATATCGTCGGGCACGACGTAATCGCGTCCTTCGATCAATGCGAGCGCCTGGCTCGCCCGATACAAGCACAAGGCTCCGCGGGTGCTGGCGCCGACGTGCAGATCGTCGCTATTGCGCGTGGCGTCGACCAGGTCGAGCAGGTAATGGTGAATGGCCTCGTCCATCGTTACGCGGCGCACTGCCTCTTGCAGAGCGATCACCTGCTGGCAATCCAGCACGGGCGTCAACTGGTCGACCGGTTCTCCCTGCCGGTGGCTGGTGAGCACCTGCAACTCTTCCTCGCGCTCGGGGTAACCGATGCTCGATTGCAACAAGAACCGGTCGAGCTGGCTTTCGGGCAGGGGATAGGTTCCTTCGAACTCGAACGGATTCTGCGTAGCGATCACCATGAAGGGGCGTGGCAGCCGATAGGTCTGGCCATCGACCGACACCTGGCCGTCGCTCATGGCTTCCAACAGGGCGCTTTGCGTGCGGGGCGTGGTGCGATTGATCTCGTCGGCCAAAACGATGTTCGAAAAAATCGGCCCCTGGCTGAAAAAGAACTCGCTCGTCTTCGAGTCGAACACGCTCGAGCCGACGATATCGCCAGGGAGCAGGTCGGGGGTGAATTGAATGCGGCAGAAGCGCGCGTTGATGCTCTTGGCCAGCGCCTTGCCGACCAAGGTTTTGCCGACGCCGGGCACGTCCTCGAGCAAGACGTGCTCGCCGGACAGGAGCGCCGCTACGCAGAGCCGGACGACGCGCGGCTTGCCGAGAACGACTTTGCCGATGTTCGCTTCTAATTCACCGACCAGGCTGTGCAGCTCGGGCGTCATAGGGGGCAGTCCACCAGGAGTGTTCCGAGCGACGCGCATTTTTGCGTCGCGTGCCTCGTTCCAGGAAAGCGCACCGGGCACCGCCACGTCCGGGCCGCCACGAACGAATGACATTTTATGTTAGTCGCTGAAAAGTGGGAGGGTCCACCCCCTGCCGTCAGTCCCGCCAACCCGGCGAGTAGGACTACTCCGCGTGATACGTACGCAGCGGGATATCACCCGGATAATCCCCGAGATTCAACAACTGGGCCCGTTGCTGGCGGGCCCGCTCAATCCGGCGCCACTCGCGAACCTCACGCGCCGCAAACGTTAGCGCCATAGCAATTACTGCCGTGAGCGCTAGCAACGTCCGCAGGCGGAAACGTAGCCAGGACTTTCCGGTGCGCGTGGTTGGCGCGACTTCCTTCATGTTGGTGCGCGTGAAATAACGGTTGAACACCGGCGCGGGGGGCGGCCGTTATCCCTGATTCGCCACTGCGGTCATTTTATCGGGCGGCCGCCGCGGCGCGACCGAAAAATCACTTTGGCGGGCCTAACTGCCGTGCTTCAAAGCGTTCCAGCGCCAGGGTATACTGCCCGATCACCTTTTTTGGCCGCCGTGCTGACAGGCCGGCAGCCTCCCTATTCGCGGCAGGTCGATCCCGTGATCATCGTACTTAAGCCCAACGTTACCGAGCAGCAGATCGAGCACGTCGTCCAGCGCGTCGAGGCCCTGGGCCTGAAGGCGCATCTCAGCCGGGGCACATATCGCACGATTATCGGCGTCATCGGCGACGAGGCCAAAACGCAAGTCGCCCCGCTGGAGGCTATTCCTGGCGTGGCCCAGGTCGTACCGATCCTGCCCCCTTACAAGCTCGCCAGCCTGGAAGCTCATCCCACGCCCAGCGTCGTGGAAGTGGCCGGCGTCAAGTTCGGCGGCGGCTACTTGGGTATGATCGCCGGACCGTGCGCGGTGGAAAGCGCCGAACGCCTGGACGCCATCGCCGGCGCCGTCAAAGCCGCCGGGGCCAATGTGCTGCGCGGCGGTGCCTTCAAGCCACGCACCAGCCCCTATGCCTTCCAGGGGCTAGGCGAAGATGGGCTGAAGATCCTCCGCGATACCGGTGACAAATACGGCATGCCGATCGTTACCGAGGTCATGGATCCGCGCCGCGTGGAACTTGTGGATCGTTACACCGATATGTTCCAGATCGGTGCCCGCAACATGCAGAACTTCAACCTGCTCACCGAAGTCGGCCAGACGCGCCGGCCCGTGCTCTTGAAGCGCGGCATGAGCGCCAGCGTCAAAGACCTGCTGATGAGCGCGGAATACATCCTCGCCCAGGGAAATGCCAACGTCGTGCTTTGCGAGCGCGGCATCAAGAGCTTCGACAATGCCACGCGCAATCTGTTCGACGTGGCCGCGGTTCCGCTGGCGAAAACGCTATCGCACCTGCCCATCATCGTTGACCCCAGCCATGCTACGGGGCGCCCCGACTTGATTCCCGCCTGCGCTCTGGCGGGCGTCGCGGCCGGCGCCGACGGGGTCCATATCGAGGTCCACAACTGCCCGGAAGAGGCCCTTTCCGACGGTGAGCAGGCGCTCTTGCCCGAGCAGTATGTCGAGATCGCCGATCAGATTCGGAAGCTGGCCGAACTGCTGGGCAAGACGGTCTCACAACCGGCAGGAGCAAGCGTATGAGACGGCCGCTGATCGCGGGCAATTGGAAAATGAATCTCGATCGGGCCGGCGCCGTGGCGCTGGCCCAGGCCGTGGCCGCCAAGGCCAACGATTATCCTTCGGCCGATCTATTGGTGTGTCCCCCGTCGGTCTATATCGACGCCGTGGCGGCGGTGCTGCGCGGTACGCCTGTGGCCTGGGGGGCTCAGAACATGTATCACGAGCCTAACGGCGCCTTCACCGGCGAGACAAGCGCCTCGATGCTGGTCGACCTGGGCTGCCGGTACGTCATCCTGGGGCACAGCGAGCGCCGGCACATCCTGGGCGAGACCGACGACCAGGTGCGGGCCAAGACCGTCGCGGCCCTGGCCGCCGGCTTGATCCCGGTCGTTTGCGTGGGCGAGCTCTTGAGCGAGCGGCAAGCCGGCCACACCCAGGGCGTGATCGCCCGGCAAATGGCCGGATCGCTAGCGGGCCTTTCTGCGGCGGACATGGAGAAGACGGTGATTGCCTATGAGCCTGTCTGGGCCATTGGCACCGGACAGGTGGCCACGCCCGAACAGGCCGAGGAGGTGCATCGAGACCTTCGCAGAATCGTCACGGATCGATACAATACTGCGACCGCGGAAAAGGTCCGGATTTTGTATGGCGGCAGCGTCAAGCCGGGTAATGCCGGCGAACTGCTGGCACAGCCGGACATCGACGGGGCGCTCATCGGCGGGGCCAGCCTGAAGGCGGACGACTTTTTGGGCATTGCCGCCGCGGCGCGCTAGAGGCCGCCGCGGCGCGCAAAAGGCCGCTGGGGCGCGTTAGCAAGGATTGCGAACGTATCGGGCGAGAGCCTGGCGCCGGTGGCACCGGCGTTTTCATCCGCTCGCCTTTAACGGACAAGTCGTGCAGGAGAATTTGCCATGTTCGGCGGGATCCTGATGGTGTTGATGTTTCTGGTCGCCTTGTTCTTGATCCTGCTGGTGCTCATCCAGCGCGGACGTGGCGGCGGTCTGGCCGGCGCGTTCGGCGGCATGGGCGGACAAAGTGCTTTCGGCACGAAAGCGGGCGACCTGTTCACGCGTATCACGATCGGCGCCGCCGCGGTCTGGGTTCTGCTGTGCGTGCTGTCGGTCAAGTACTACAACACACCTGATACGTTCAGCAGCAAGCTGGGCGGAGCCGCGAAGATTGACCTGACGCCCGGCGGTCAGAATCCCGCCACCGGTGGCATGCCGAACGCGGGCACTCCGGGCAAATCGACCGAAGCGCCGGCGGAAACTCCGGCGGCCGGTGCTACCGAAACGCCTGCGGCTACAGAAACTCCCGCGGCGCCGGGTGCTGCGGAAACGCCCGCCGCGAGTCCGCCGGCCGAGGCCCCGGCGGCCGAAACGGCTCCCGCCGAAGCCCCGAAGCAGTAGCGGCGGCGCGTGAGGATGGGCCTTCGCCTGGCGTTACGTGCTGCTCGAGCAGCGGCGTTTTGGCATCGTTGTTTTTACGTCCGTGCCGTTTGACCTGCGGAGTCTGCGACCGTGCTACTGAGCATGACCGGATACGGCGAAGCTCGCAGCAAGCTCGATGGACGCAGCGCGTGGGTCGAAGTCCGAACGATCAACGGGCGCTACTTCAAGCTCACGACCAAGTGCCTGGAAGCGTACAACGCGTTCGAGCCCGACATCGAGCAGGTCGTGCGGCGGCAAATCCGCCGCGGCTCGGTGCAGATCACGCTCCGGGTCGAGCGTCCGCGCAGCGGCGACGCCGGCGGCATCAACGCCCCCTTGCTGGACTCCTACCGGCAACAACTGCTGGCCTTGTTTCAGCAATGGCGCGTGGACGATCCCTTGCCCTACGGCGCGCTCCTGGCCTTGCCGGGCGTGGTGGCCGACCAGCCGGTTTCGAGCAGCGAGCTCTCGGAGGATTGGCCGCTGATCGAAGCGACCCTCGAAGCGGCGCTAGCCAACCTGGCCGGCATGCGCACGAAAGAGGGAGCGGCGATGGCCGCCGACCTTGCGGATAACTGCCGGCAGATCGCGGCCGAACTGACGCAGGTCGAGTCGCGGGCGCCGCTGGTGGCCGAAAGCTACCGCACCCGGCTGAACGATCGGTTGCAGAAGACGTTGGAACAGTACCAGGTCACGCTCGACCCGGCGGACCTGATTAAGGAAGTCAGCATCTTCGCCGAGCGTTCGGACATTTCCGAAGAAACGGTCCGGCTGCGGAGTCACCTGGAACAGTTCGACCTGTTGCTCAAGGCCGACGAGAGTTCCGGACGGAAGCTCGAATTCCTCACCCAGGAAATGTTCCGCGAGGCCAATACCATCGGCTCGAAGGCCAACGACGTCGCCATTTCGCGCCATGTGATCGAGATCAAGGCCGCGATCGAGCGCATCCGGGAAATGATCCAGAACGTCGAGTAACGAACCGCCTTTCACACCGCTCCTAGCTCGTTGATGTCGACCAGACCGGGCCAACTTGTGATCGTTTCAGGACCCTCGGGGGCGGGCAAGACCACGCTCTTGCAGCGCGTTTTCCGCGACAGCGAGTTGCCCCTGGTAGGAAGCGTCTCGGCCACCACCCGCAAACCGCGACCGGGCGAGCAGGATGGCGTCGATTACCATTTTCTCAGCCCCGAGGAATTCGCCCGTCGCCGCCAGCAGGGGGATTTTCTCGAATCTTGCGAAGTCTTCGGCCAAGGCGACTGGTACGGCACCCTGCGGGATGAGGTCACCCCTAGCCTGGCGGCGGGCAAGTGGGTAGTCTTGGAGATTGACGTGCAGGGGACGCGGGAGGTGTTGCGGCACTATCCGGCGGCCCTGACGATCTTTGTAGAGCCCGGCTCGCTCGATGAACTTGAGCGGCGACTGCGTGACCGGGGCACTGAGAATCCCGCGGCGCTCGAGCGGCGGCTGCAAGTGGCCCGCCGCGAGATCCAATCGATCGACATCTATCGCTACCGGGTCGTAAACGACGAAATCGATCGCGCCACGCGCGCGATTTGCGAAATCCTGAACCAGGCAAGCCTGCAGCAAGTAGGAGACGTCTCGGAATGATTGACGAACTGCGCGAGGAACGGATCGTGAACAAGGTGGGCGGGCGCTTCAAGCTTTCCACGCTCATCCAGAAGCGCCTGGTCGCCCTGAACGCCGGCAGCCGGCCGCTCGTGAATCTCGACACGCACGACAAGCTCGAAATCGTGATCCAGGAGATCATGCAGGACAAGATCTATCTCGATTCGTCAGCCAACTTGCGCATCACGGGCGAGCCCGAAGCGGGCGGCGGTCCTCCGGAGTTGGATCTTAGCGATCTATGAACGGGCGCGAGATCGTGGTCGGCGTCACCGGCGGCGTAGCGGCCTACAAGACCGCGGCGCTGGTGAGCCAATTGGTGCAGGCGGGGGCGGGCGTGTCCGTCGTGCTCTCAGCCTCGGCGCGCGAATTCATCGGCGCCGCCACGTTCGAGGCTTTGACCGGCCGCACGGTGAACACCGGCGTCTTTCACGAGCCTGAACATCCGCTCGGCGCGCACATCGATCTAGCGACGCGTGGTGAAATTCTGTGCGTGGCGCCCGCGACCGCGAATTTCATGGGCAAGGTCGCGCACGGGTTGGCCGACGATCTCTTGAGCACGTTGGCGCTGAGCTTCACGGGCCCCATCATGCTGGCGCCGGCCATGAATTGCGAAATGTGGGACAAGCCCTCCGTGCAGCGGAACGTCGAGCAATTGCGCGCGGATGGTGTGATCCTGGTCGGCCCCGAGGAAGGCTGGCTCAGTTGCCGGCAGCGCGGAATGGGCCGCATGTCGGCGCCGGAAAAGATCTTCGCGGCCATCGCCGAACAGCTCGCGCGCACTTCGAAAAAGTAAAACCGCACGCGCGATTCCAATGGCCCGCATCCTGATTACTTCCGGCCCGACGCGGCAGTATCTCGACCCGGTGCGTTATCTGACCAACGCCTCGAGCGGCCGCATGGGGCGTGCCCTGGCCGCGAGTGCCCTGGCCGCCGGGCACGAGGTGATCATCGTCAGCGGGCCGGTGGATGTCGAATATCCTGCCGGCGTGAAGGTCATTCCCGTCGTGTCGACCGAAGACATGCTCGCGCAGTGCCAGGCCGTGTTCGACGAGTGTGACGGGTTGATCGGCGTCGCCGCCCCGTGCGACTACCGGCCGGTGAAAGTCGCGCCGGGCAAGATCAACAAGACTGGCGAGCCCCTCGTGCTGCACCTGATCGAAACGCCTGATGTGGTCGCGACGCTGGGTGCGGCCAAAACGCATCAGTGGCTCGTAGGCTTTGCCCTGGAGACCGACGACCACCGCCTGCGAGCACTGGCAAAACTGGAAAAGAAGCATTGCGACCTGATGGTCTCGAACGGTCCCGAGGCGATGCATTCGCTCGATACGCAGGTCGAATTGATCGATCCAAGTGGCGCCGTCGTGCAGGCGCTATCGGGCACGAAGGAAGAAGTCGCCGACGGCATCTTCCGCGTGATCCAGGAGCGGCTGATCGCTGGCTGGAAAGGGTAGAACCTTTTGGGTGCCACTGGTGGCTCGTCCACCAGTGCCGCGCAGGGTAGCGACGTTTGAAACGTCGTCTACGAGCCTGACGCCAGGGCCTCTTCCGCATCGGGAGCGGCGTCGTCCCTCGTCTGCGTAGCCGCTGTGCCGACAAGCCGCAGCAGCGTGATCTCGGGCCGGCAGTTGTAGCGCACCGGAAATAGCCCTGACACGCCGCGGCTGACGTGCATGAGCGTGGGAGATTTGTAATACAACCCGCCGGCATACCGGGTGCCGTAGATGCTGGGCGCCAAGAGTGCTCCGATGATAGGAAACCGAATCTGCCCGCCGTGGGTGTGGCCGGCCAGCATCAGGTCGTAGCGGCGGCGGCGGGCCCAATTGATTTGATCGGGCGCGTGAGAAAGCAGAATCCGCAGCGAGCACGAGGCGCCCGCCTGCTGCTCCTCGGCGTCGGCGTCATGTTCCGGCACAATCCAGGGGAGTTCGTTGCCCGTGAGCAAAACATTTTCGCCGGCAATCTCCAGGCGCTTCGAATGGCCGCCCAGGTTCGTGATGCCCGCCTCGGCCATTTTCTTTCGTAGCGCCGGCACATCGACCCACACGTCGTGATTGCCTGCGATCCCGTACACCCCCAGCGGAGCGTTCAGCCGACCGAGCGTCGGCACAATCCACTCGAGGCACTCTTCGGAATCGACAATGTCGCCGGTAATCGCCACCAGGTCGGGGGCCAGGGCGTTGGTGAGATCGACCATCTCGTGAAAGAAGTCGACTGAAATCCGCCCGCTCATGTGCATATCGGAGAGATGCGCGATCGACAGCCCTTCGAGCCGTTCCGGCAATTGCGGCAGTGCCAGCGTTCGCTCGGCGATTTCTACCTGGAACACTTCGTTTCCCGGTACCAGCGCGCCGTAGCGGCCTGCGCCGTGCAGCAATTGCTTGCCGGAGAGATTTTGCGCGAAGTCGATGCAGCGGACGCGGAGTGTCGTCTGGTGCGCCGGGTCGCGCCGGAACCATCCGGACAGAAGCCACCACGGCATCGGCACGAGCGCCACCAGGACGCACAGCGCCGCGTAAAACTCGGCCACTGTGGCCAGGGATGAATTGGAAAGAGACTCCACCCAGCCGGGCATTTCGATCGGCAACCGGGCGGCGAGCGCAGGCGAAGCCGTCAAAGCCGCGAGCGCCACCACCAACGGTCCACCAACGAATCCGATTAGCGCCACGAGCGAACAACCGTGTACGAGCGGTCGCCAGATGCCCAGGCCGTGCGAGCGGTTGAGAAACGTGATCCACAGCGCCGCATTGCCCACCAGGGCGAGCACCAGCAGCAGGGAGGCAGGGAGCGGCTCCATCCAGATGTCCTTACAACGTGACGCTATGGAACGATTGTTCCATGCCGACGAATGATTAGCCTTGGCGCACCATGCGAGAAGAATTGGACACTTTTTCTACAGTGTCAAGCAGGGCGTCCAAACGAAACGGCTTGTACAGCACGGCGTCGGCCTGCAGGCCCGCCTGCCGCGCCTTGACGATGGAATGGCCGGGGTCGTATCCGAAACCGGTCATCAGCACCATGGGCACCGCGTCGAGGATGCCCTGCAGCTTGAGCATCAACTCGTAGCCGTTCATGTCGGGCAGGCGAATGTCGGCGATGATGCAATCGTAGGCGGTGCCCGGCGCCAGGTTGCGCACCATGCACACCGCTTCGCTAGCGTCGTGCGCGGTTTCAACAATGCAGCCGTAGCGCTCGAGCAAGTCGTGCGCGGCGATGCGCACGTTCTCGTCAGCGTCGACGACCAGCACTTGCAGACCGCGCAGCTGCGGCCGCAATTGATTCTGCATCGGCTGCGGATGGGCCTGGCTGGGGGCCATCTTCTGGCCCACTTTCTGAATGACTTGCTTGATGTCGCGGGCATTGCGGAGGATGCTTTGCAACCGCTCGGCGACATCCGGGTCGTGACCGATGTAGCGCTCCATCAAGTTCACGGCGTCATTGAGAATGTCGTCGACCGGCATAGCCACGGCGCGATGCACGGCTTCGATGTTTTCGACGACGGTGGTCGCCTTTTCGGCGACGAGCAGTTCCAGCGTATTGAGCGCCACGGCCACGTCGCGCGTGAAAATCTCCAGGAACTGCATGTCACTTTCGGTGAACGCCCGCGGCTCAGGGCTTTCGACATTGAAAGTGCCGATGACCTCATCGTGCAGGATCAACGGGACGGTCAGCGAGCTTTTGGCTCCCTTACACCCTTCGAGATACAAGGGATCTTCGGTGGTGTCCTCGCACAGATAGCTCTTGCCGGTCGCAGCGACGAAGCCGGTCACGCCGTTGTTCTGCAATTGTGCGTACAGCGAGCGATCCATGGCCTCGGGCACCATGCCGGCCGCCAACAGCGGTTCGAGCTTGCCAGTGGCGCTATCCAGGAGGCGAATCTCGACGACGTCGAAATTCAACAGGTCCTGCGTGAAATGCAGAATGTTCGACTTCAAGAGCTCGATGCGCTCTTCGATCGACATGTGCGAAAGTTCATCGGGCGACAGGTCGGCCAGTTCGACGCCGGCCTGATGAATCGCGGCCAGTTTTTGCTGCTGCAGAACCTCGCTCGTGACGTCACGAATCGTGACGATCAAATTCTGCGCCGGGCCATCCGCGTCGCAAACCGGCATGGCGTGTACGCGGAAATAATGATTGTCGTTCGACCGCAGCGTGGAACAGCTACGCGCGCCGGTGGCGAGCGCCGTGTGGAACGGACAAAAGTCGGGCCCGAGAATTTCGGGACTGCCCAGCACGGCGTAGAAGTTCAGACCGACGATCGATTCCCTGCCGGTCCAGTCGCGCAGACGACCGTTGCCCCAGATGACGGTATTGTCACCATCCAAGAGGACGACGCCGTCGGGCATCTGTTCCAGGATGCGTTCGTTCTGCAGGAGCTTGCCGAGTTCGAGCGCTTCGCCCAGATGGGGCGAGGCGACGAAGACGCCGTCGAATTTTTCGCGTGCCAGCCGGGCAAAAGCGCGAATCGGGTTCTGGACGGCAACGGTTTCCACCGTGCTCCCGAGGCGTGCCAATAATGGGGCCGTGTCCTCGCCCGCGTCCCCTAGCAGCAGGATTCTGGGTCTTTCCGTCAAAGGCCCTAACTCCCGGCAGATCTGAATAATCCGTAATTGATTATAGGGTCGCCCGTTGCGACAAACAACCGGAGCACGTGCGTCCTTCAGGTTCCATCGGACGCGCGCCGCCGCTTGAATCAGCCCTCCACGCTATCGGTTCAGCTTTCCTGGTTTTCGCCCACGACAGGACTGACACTTGCTGCGCCACCGTCATGTCCGGACAGTCCTAATGAGGGGCAAGCGCGCCGCGTTTCTTGGCAATCATCTGCAACAAGGCGTGCTGCGGATCGGCGAATTTCTTCAGCCCTTCCTCCATCAACGTCTCTTCCAGGTGCTTGATATCGACCTTGGCGTCAATCTCGTCGAGCACGGCCTGGGGGGGCAATTCATCGACGTGGCGCGTGATCGTTCGGCCGCTTTTTTCCACCGCTTCGTTCGTGGCCGGAGGATTGGTCTCGATGTCGCTGCCGGCGAACGCCTCGACGTACTTCCAGGGAGGATCTTCCTTCTTTTTCGTGCCGGTGCTGGCAAAGATCATTTCCTGGGAAAGCGGCGTCTTGTTCTGCTTCCAGAACTCGACATTCGTGGCCCAGATCCGCTTGGCGTTGACGATACCCACCATGCCCTGCGCCGCGGGCGAGAGGCTGGGGACGGCCTTTTCGGTGTAAACGTCCAACCGCGACACAAAGATGCTGTAAACGCTCTTGAAGTGACTTAAACCGCTGCGGCGTCGGGCGCCGCGCCACACGGCGTCGCGGGCGGCGATGTACTGTCGCATGCTGAAGATCAGGGTGACGTTCACTGTTACACCCGCCGCGACGAGTTCTTCGAGAGCCCCCAGCCCCGCGGGCGTTGCCGGCACCTTGATCATGCGGTTCTTGTGCCCGGCCGCCCATTTCTTTCCCAACTGGATGTAGTGCTTGCTGCGCTCTTCCTGCGACATGGTTTGCCGCACGTCCTCCAGCAG
The DNA here is from genome assembly GCA_035546535.1 of Pirellulales bacterium. Lineage (NCBI taxonomy): Bacteria > Pseudomonadati > Planctomycetota > Planctomycetia > Pirellulales > Pirellulales bacterium. The sequence continues at coordinate 54,463 of DASZWQ010000180.1, forward strand.
GGGGTCGAGCTCGAAGCTGACGTACCCGTCGTTGCCGCCGGTTTTCTCCCAAACCGGTAGAAAGACCTGCTGAGCGCCGCGGACCAACTGATCGGTCATCTGCCAGGCGATTTCCTCGTCCGAGAGCCCCTTCTGCAGCAACTCCTCCAGGCTGCTATCAAAGCGCCCGGTTTCGAGCAGTCCCGACACGATGATCGGGTTCGAGGTAGCACCGCTGGCGCCCAGGGCGAAGTTCTCGGCGACCAAATCGGGATCGATGGAATCGAGCCACAGCTTCGTTCCACTGGCAATGAGGGACCTGAGGGGGGACGTCATCATGGCACCTCGACAACTTTGCAAAGTGTTTTGAATTATTGCTTTGTGTCGCAAAAAGAATCGGCATTTCGGCGATTTCGTCGCCCGGAAGCCTGCGTCCGGCCTGAGAATAACACAATCGGAAAGTCGGTGCCATTGAAGCGGACGCATGGGATGAAATTCCGATTACAGCGACTGGGGTGGATACATCGGCTTCGATCGATTTCGAGGAATTTAACGGTTATTCCTGTTTTGCGGGGCTCAACCGGCCGATTAGGAATGGGACACTCGGGCCTACGGGCTCGCAGTGTTTGCCAGTTCCCTGACTCTACGCGTCTCCGCGTAATGCGCGACAACGCTTAGGAGCTCGTTCGTGCCGCGAGTGCTGTCAAAGCTTGCGATCGCCGTCGCGTTGGCCCTGGCGCCGCCGCTGGCCGTGTGCGGTTCCGCGCAAAGCACGGATTACGCCATGGCGTTGCGCCGGCAAGGCTACGTGCAGCCGGTCGAAGAGGAGGTCATCGAGCCTGGCGTCATGGAAGAACCGGCCGATGGCCCAGAGGCTTATTACGACGAAGACGACGGGCCGCTGGTCGGCGAGTTCGGCGAGCAATTCGACGACAACTCGTGCTTATTCCCGGGCGCGGGCCCCTATGAAGAGAACGAGTCGCTGTTTCCCGACGGCACTTTCAAGAACTGCGGCCCGATGTGGTACTCGAACGTCGCGTTCACGATGATGCAGCGATCGGCGCCCACGCACCAGGGAACAGCGCTACCGGTTGCACAGAATCTCGAAGAAATATTCTCGAGCACTACCTCCATAATCACCAGACCGTTGGTGATGGGCACGAGCGGTGTGGACTTTCATTTCACGCCGGGCATGCGAGCCACGCTAGGGCGCAATCTGTTCGAAGACATCCTGCACCGGCAACACTCGGTTGAATTCACGTTCATCGGGCTGAATACCTGGTCCACCAGCGGCGTGGCGATTGGCTCGGGACAAATCACTGGGCCGAATTTTATCAGGGCTGCCAACCTCTTTTCGCTATTTCCGTTTGCCGTCGGCGGTTTCAACAACGCGACGATGATGACCATGGCTGATTCTTCCAGTTTCAGCAACTGGGAGCTCAACTACCGCATCGCCAAGCTGCCGCGCCCCGACCGCATTACGCAGCTTCCCGATGGCACGTGGATGCAGGTCGCGACGCCAACGCTCGTGCCGTCATTCCTGTTCGGCTTTCGCATGTTCAACCTCAACGATCACTTTAATTGGTTCAGCACGGGCACAAATACGAACGGAACCACGTTCACCGGCGTTTACAACGTCAAGACGACCAACCTTCTGGCCGGTGCCCAGATCGGCGGCGACCTCGTCATGAACCAAAACATCTGGCAGTTAGGCATGCGCGCGAAAGCCGGCGTGTACGGGAATCTGGCCCGTCAATGGTCTGACGTCGAAATCAACGATCCCGTGGCTGGCAATTCGTCGGGAAGCGGTCAGGGACAGGTGCCCACGACGGCGTTCATTGGCGACTTGGGCTTTTTCGGCACGACCCGCCTCACCGAGCGGATCCACTTCCGTGCTGGGTACGACCTGATATGGGTCGGCGGCATCGCCAATGCCGCGGAACAGTTGCAGTACACCACCAACATCGCCCCGGTGGTACGCAAGAACGGCCACATGCTGCTGCAAGGCGTGAACCTGGGCTTCGATATTTGCTGGTAGGCGGGGTTTGCTGGTACGCGGGGTTTGCTGGTACGCGGGGTCGGCCCACGAGCAAACGATTCCTACTTCTCGGCCGCGATCACAATCGCCGCGGCCTGCCCCGTTGACGCCTGGTTGAGCGAGAGAGCGATGCCGGCCGTGCCCTCGAGCGGCGTTCCCTGCACGACGTTCACAGGGCACTCTGGATCGGGATGCTCGTAATTGAGCGTCGCCGGAACCTGGCCGCGCTCGAGCGCGAGGACACTGGCGGCCAGTTCCACGGCGCCGGTTCCCGCCCCCAGGTTGCCGAAATAACTCTTCAATCCGGTGACAGGAACATCGCCGAGGACCTGGCGGATGGCTTGAGCCTCGGCCCGATCGTTTTCGATGGTGCTCAGGCCGTGGGCGTTCACATGCCCGACGTCGTGCGGCGAAACTTCGGCCGCGCGGAGGGCGTTTTCGATCGAGGATTTGATCGCGGTACCCTGCAGACGCGAACCGTTCATGTGCGGCTCGAAGCCACTTGAGTAGCCCAGCACCCGGCCGAGAATGCGTGCCCCGCGTGCCTCGGCGTGTCGACGGCTTTCCAGGACCAGGACCCCCGAGCCTTCGCCGTAAACCGCGCCGCAGCGATGGGCGTCGAACGGCCGGCTGGCGGTGGCGGGATCCTTTGCCTCGCGCGCCGTATCGCAAAGAATCGCCCGCACGTACGTGGTGGGATGAATGCGCGAGCTGGTGCCACCGGCGACCATGATGTCGGCCAGTCCACGCTCGATGATGCGAGCCGCTTCGGCGACGGCCAGCAAGCTGGAAACCTCGGCCGTGGCCAGCGAATTGCTCGGCCCGCGCGCATCGTACGTTATCGCCACGTGGCAAGCCGGCATGTTTGGCAGGTATTTCAGCATCCACAAGGGATACAACTGCGCCATGGCATGTTGTCCCCAACGTCGAAAATCGAAATGCCCTTCGACGACGCAGCTGCGATAAGCGGCTTCGACGTCCTCCAGGGGGCAAAGAATCATGTCGGCGCCGAAGACCACGCCGAAGCGGTCCGGATCGATGGCGCCGGGAGTCACGCCGGCCTGTGTACAAGCCATGTCGGCGGCGCTTACGCCGAACTGAATATCGCGCGACATGACCTTCAAGCTCTTGCGCGGCTTCACATACTCCTTCGGATCGAAGCCCACGACTTCGGCGCCGAAGGGGACGGGCATGCCGCGCGAATCGAAGCTCGACAGCGGCTGTATGCCGCCGCGCCCCGCGGTCAGCGATGACCAGAAGGCCTCGGTGCCAACACCGATCGGGCTGACGACCCCCAGCCCCGTTATGACAATATCTCGCGCCACGACCGCTCAACTCCCTGGGGTCAGGAACTGCCAAACTGCGACGTCCCTGTCTCCACGCCCGTAAGAGTCTCGCAGGCGCGACAATAAAGCCTTAATCCAGCAGGGCCTCGGCGCGAAGGGGCGTGGACGCAATTCGTGAAAAAAAGACTGTTCGACAAGGCCCGCGATGGTCGCTCAGGGGCTTAAATCATTCTCTCGCGGCTGCTTTTCTTCGGGTGACGACGGCCGTGCGATAGAAGATGGTGCGATTTTGACCATTCCAGACAATGCGGTGAGCGAGGCAAATCGCGCCGTACAGGTCGTGTTTGCGGCGTAATCAGGTCCCACCGGCGTGGCGGTCAAGGAAATACGACCTCGCAGCCGAATTCTCGATTAGTGCTCCGGCGCAACGTGGTCGCCGTAGAGCTCCCTGCCCTCCCTGAATCCTCGCTCCGGTTAGCAAGTCGTGACAACTTCCCACGAGTCCACGCTTGCGCGCGGCCATGGCTGGCCCGCGCCCTTGTTCCCAGATCGGCATCGCTCTCGGGGGCCTTCCCGATCCGCCCATTCGCGCGAGGATTTTTCGCTGCGTGACGCTCGGCAGTTGATCAGCGATCTATTCGAGCCGCGCGTGGCGATCTATTGGACCGATTTCCTGCTGTCGATGGCGGTCGGCGTCGGCGGCCTGGCTGCCCTGCGACGCTTGCCGCTCACTTGGGCCGGCTGGATCGCGATCTACACCGTGGCCGTATTGGCGTTCTATCGCGCCGCGATGTTCAGCCACGAAGTCGTCCACTTGCGCGGCGATAAGTTCAAAGCCTTTCGCGCGGCATGGAATCTTCTCTGCGGCATCCCTTTTCTGATTCCATCGTTCTTGTACCAGACACATACGCTGCACCACGTGCGCAAGCACTATGGAACGGCGGCCGACGGTGAGTACCTGCCGCTGGCCACCGGGCCGGTGCGGAATATCTTCCTGTTTCTCTGCGAGCCGCTGGTAATGCCGGCGATCGCCGTCGTGCGTTTCTTGGTTCTGGCGCCTTTGACCTGGATCAGCCCCCGCTCGCGGAATTGGGTCTACTCGCACGCCTCGGCCATGGTCATTGATCCCAGCTTCGTCCGTCCGCTGCCCGCACGTGGCGAGTTGCGACTGTGGCGTTTGCAGGAAGCGGCCTGCTTTGCCGTGGCCGCGGGCACGGCGGTGGCCGTGCTTTCAGGGCTGCGACCGTGGCAGATGGTGCGGGACATGTATCTGATCGCGGCCGGTGTGCTAATGCTCAATGCGATTCGCACCCTGGGCGCTCACCGCTACCTGCATCGCGGCGAAGAAGTCAGCTTCGTCGAGCAATTGCTCGATTCGCTGAACTATCCGTTCCATCCGATCTCGGGCGAATTGTGGGCGCCGGTGGGCCTGCGCTTTCACGCGCTGCACCACCTGTTTCCGTCGCTCCCCTATCATGCCTTGCCCACGGCACACAAGCGGCTGATGGAAGGATTGCCGGATAACTCGCCGTATCGACGCACGATCAGCAAGAGCTTGCCATCGGCGTTACTGGCCCTGTGGCGGCGTGCGCGGCGCGCCTCCTAGCAGCCTGTTGAAAAAAGCCCTCGTGGCTTTTTTCAACCTCGCCAAGTGCGAAGCAATGCTTCGCACGGCCACCGGTGGCTCTGCCCGTACGTCGGTTCTCCCCTGGTGGGCGAGCCACCACGGGCACCCGGTTTAAGATCCTGGAACAAGGACCAAGCGAGGTCGCTACCGGTCGAGGTCGTACATCCGGTAGGTCTTGATCAGCTTGGCGTCCATTTTCTCGAGGCCCATCCGCGGCATCACGTTGGTTTCCGCGATCCAGGAAAATTCCGCCTCTTCCACCCCCATCGACAGGGCCTTGGGCACGAGCGACCGCAACAGCACCAGCCCTAATCCCCACCGCTGATACTCGGGCACGACGTTGATGCTGAGGATGCGGATGCGGCGCACATCTTTCTTGCCGCGCAACAACTGCAAGAAGCCGAACGGCAGCAGCCGGCCACGAATCCGCTTGATATGCGGATTGTAGTCCGGCAAGCCCAGCACGGCCCCCACGCCACGGCCATCGACTTCGGCAATCAGGGCCAACTCCGGGCTGACCAGGTAGCTGAGCGTGCGGACGAATTCCGTCATTTCGTGTTTCGTTAGCGGCACGAACCCCCACATCGCCTCGAACGAACGGTTGTAGAGTTCGAGAAATAGCTCGACGTCTTTATTTGCCACGGTCATCGGACGAACCGTGGCCTGACACCGCTCCTGCGCCTGGTCGACCAGCCAGCCCATGTTCTCTTCGAAGGCCGGCAACTGCTCCTTGTAGCCGATGTAGGCCAGCAGGTCTTGCGACTTCTGAAAGCCGTACCCTTCGATGAGCTGCGCATAGAAGGGAGGGTTATAGGTCATCAAGAAGGTCGGCGACGAATCAAATCCCTCGACCAGCAAGCCGCAATCGTAGTTCATCGAGGGGTTCGCCGGCCCGCGCATTTTCGTGATTCCCCGCGCCGCGAGCCACTCGCGCACGGCGTCCAGCAGGGCGTGGGCGACGGCCGGGTCATCGACCGTTTCGAAAAATCCGAAGAAGCCGCGTTCTTCCTTGTGCTCGCGATTGTGCTCGCGGTTGATGATGGCCGCGACGCGTCCGCACGCTTCGTTACCGCGCGTGGCCAGAAAGGTCTGCACCTCGGCCGTTTCATGAAACGGATGGTGCTTGTAGCCGACGAGCTCTTTTTCAATGATGCGCAGACGGGGTATCCAGAACGGATCGTTGCGGTAAAGTTGCTCCGGTAGATTGAGAAACCGCCGGCGGTCACCCCACGAAGTTACCGGCCTGACGACGACTGCGGCCATGGCGTTCCAAATTGATTTTGCAGGAAAAGGTGCAATGCTAATATAGCGGTGGCCTAATGGGCAATATTGCCGGCGCCGTCGGGGCAAAACATCGTGTTCACGGGGCATTTCCAAAGGCGATCCAAGCGCCGCCCCCCCGGCGATATGCGGCAAGGACGGACAGCGACAGGGAAATCGTGAAGGCATTAATCACAGGCGCCAGCGGATTTATCGGCACGCATCTGGCCACGGCCTTGAGCAACCAAGGGCATCAGGTGCGCTGCCTGGTGCGGCGCAGCTCGCGGACCGATCAACTGTCGGCCGTCGGGGCCGAGCTTGTCTACGGCGACGTGACGGATCCAGCCAGTGTTACGGCGGCCGTCCGTGGCGTCGACGCCGTGTTCCACCTGGCTGGACTCGTCAAAGCACTCACGTACGAAGAGCTGCTGCGCGTCAACGAAGACGGAACACGGCACGTGGCGCATGCCTGCGCCGAGCAAGGGCAGCCGCCGGTCATGGTCCTGGTTTCCTCGCTGGCCGCTGCTGGGCCGTCCGCGATCGATCGCCCGCGGCTCGAGTCCGATCCGGTCGAGCCCGTGTCGAATTACGGCCGCAGCAAGCGTGCCGGAGAACTGGCTGCCCTGGCCTTTGCCGATCGGATGCCACTGACCATCGTGCGGCCGCCGGTGGTCTTCGGCGAGGGCGATCTGTCGATGTTGTCGATGTTTCGCCCCATCAAGTTGTTACGTCTGCACCTGGTTCCCGGCTTCACCGAGCGGCGCGCGTCGATGATTCACGCCGCGGATCTGGTCGCCGGACTCATCAAGGCCGCCGAGCGAGGCGAACGCATCGAGCCAGGCCAGGCAGCGAATTCCGCGCACGGATATTACTTCCTGGCCGCCGAGCGCAACCCTACGTTCGCCGAATGGGGGCAATTGATCGCCCGCTCCTTGGGCTGTCGCCGCTTGCGCGTGGTTCGCGCTCCCGAGGTCTTGGGTTGGGGACTGGCCGGACTGAACGAAGCCTGGGCCCGCGTCCGCCGACGGCCCCACATCTTCAATATCGACAAGCTCCGCGAGGCCACGGCAGGCTCGTGGGTCTGCGGCGCCGATCGCGCCCGGGAACAGCTCGGCTTTTCGGTCGCGGCCAACCTGGAACAGCGCTTCGCGCAGACCACGCGCTGGTATCGCAACCACGGGTTGATCTAAACGGATCCGTCGGATGGGCGGGCGCACTTTGGGATGTGGTACCCATCCCGAATTTCTGCTGCGCAAGCCCGGCGGGCACCGCATCATTACCGCAGATTTGGCCCCCCTACGCAGGTTCGGACCGACACGTCTCCCCGGTGGATGCCGAAGAGGAATCGCCGCAAGTCCTTGGAGTAATTCGGGCTTATTGCTTTGCCCAAATTGCCAAATTAGGATCGATATCTGGAACGGGTGCAGAACCTATCCTTTCCTTAGCAATCATCCGCCCCCATCCGTGCCGCCGCATTTTCGCGTTGTGCCGGTGGGGGCGAACCGGTCAACGTTCTGCCACGGGAGGTCTGGGGATGTCGTTACGCATTACGCGGGCTTGCGTCGTCATCGTTGCGGCGTGTGCGTTGTTTGCACTGGTGATTCGAAGTTCGGCAACAACCACGCCCACCCCTACCCCAAGCTCCGGCACGATCCCTCCTCCTCTTGCGCCGGCCGGTGTCATCGTGAACGCCGACGGCGTGTTACGTACTCAAGTGTACGACGACCAGACCGGCGCGCTACGCCGTCGACGCGTCGAAGAGGCGCAAGCCAGGCTCAACGACAAAGTGGCCGCGCGCAGCAATCTGCGCAAGGTCTCGCTGACGCGGTTGGAAAAGGCGATCCGCGCGCGACGCGAAGCGGGTCAGGAGCCAACTGACGAGATGCTCTGCCTGGCCGGCCTGCTCCGGCTGCGCTACGTGTTCCTTTATCCCGATTCGGGCGACATCGTGATCGCCGGCCCGGCCGAGGGCTGGTTTCATGATCTATCGGGACGCGTCGTCAGCCTGACGTCAGGCCGCCCGGTGCTGGAACTGCAGGACCTGGTCGTGGCGCTGCGAGCCTATCCGCCCGGCCAGGACCAGGGCCCGCTGATCGGCTGCTCGATCGATCCCACGCCCGAGGGCCTGGCGCGCATGCAGAATTTTCTGCGCAGCATGGGCGGATCGGCCACGCCGGAAGACACCGAGTTCATCGTCGATGGCCTGCGCACGGCGCTGGGATTGCAAAAGGTCGCCATTCGCGGCATCTCGCCCAACACGCATTTCGCGCAAGTCATGGTCGAGGCCGACTATCGCATGAAGCTGATCGGCATCGGGCTCGAACGCCCGCCGGTGGCCTTGCGCAGCTACGTCGACCGGGCGAATCCGGCCACGGTCGGCAAGAACGCCCTGCAGCGCTGGTATTTCGTGCCGGAATACAAATGTGTTCGCGTCACGGAAGACCACGAATCGATGGAATTAGTCGGAGATGGCGTGAAGCTGGTCGGCGCCGACGAAGTGGTGGGCGCCGGCGGCCAACGCACTAAGTCCAAGACCACCAACGGCGCCAGCGTGTCGTTCGTGACGGGCTTTACGAAGAAATACCCCGATCTAGCCGCCAAGTCGCCGGTATTCGCGCAGCTGCGCAACCTGATCGATATGTCGGTGGCTGCCGCCTTCATCCAGCAGAATCACTACTACGAAAAAGCCGGCTGGAACATGGAAACCTTCGGCAACGAAGAGGCCTTTCCCGTCGAGACGTATAACGCGCCGGTGGAAGTCGAATCGGCCGTCAACAGCGTGTGGAAGGGGAACCAGTTGATGACGCCCATTGGCGGCGGCGTTTCGGTCCGCGCCCATGAGGCTTTGGCCACCGATAACCTGCTATCAGACGATGGCAAGAAGGTCGAGAAGGCCCATGAGAACACCACCGTGCAGGGATTGGCCGAGGGGCAATGGTGGTGGGACTGAATCGCGGCGCCGGTAGCTGGCACCCGTCAGCAGTGAAATTTTCTGATGCGGCGGCCTTTGGGCTTGGACGGCGCGACTCTCGTGCGGTAAGACTCTAAGCGTTGCTGCGCTCGCGCGGTCGGCGCGGTATGCGCCTGGAGTCTCGCCACCTTTCGGCAAGCCACGCTATGTCCGCTGCGCTCGACTACCAGGCCGTGCTCTCCGTCTATCCGGACGATTGCCAACCGAGCGCGGTCGAGTTTCTCGACGCGGCCGGCGGCTTGAGCGGCGCCCGCTTGTGGCGGCTTACCACGCCACGCGGCCCGTTATTGCTGCGCCGCTGGCCGCAGGAGCATCCGACGCGCGAGCGTTTGGAATTCATTCAGGCCGTGCTATGGCACGTGCAGCAGGAGGGCTTTGCGCGCGTCTCGCTACCGCTGGAAACGCGCGAGCATCGCGGTTACGTGGAACGGGCCGATTACCTGTGGGAGCTCGCGCCCTGGCTGCCGGGTGTCTCCGATTATCGACAGGCCCCCAACGCCCGGCGGCTGGCGAATGCCTTGCGGACTCTCGCCGAGTTTCACCTGGCGGCGGCAACCTTTCCGCTGGCCGAACCGGTGCAATGCCCCGCGCCTGGTATCGCCGAGCGACACGAACAGTTGCAGGAGTTGCTGGCCGGCGGGTTCGATCGATTACGCGAGGCCTTGCAGCCGGCGCGCGACGAGTATCGGGAGTCGGCCGAGCGGATCGTCGAATTGTTTCCACGTGCAGCGCCGCGCGTCCGGGCGGCGCTCGAACAAGCCGCGCGCGCTCGCGTGCAAGTCGTGCCTTGTCTGCGCGACATCTGGCACCAGAACGTGCTGTTCGAAGGAGACGAAGTCACGGGCCTGATCGATTTCGGCTCGCTGCGCCCCGAGAACGTGAGCGCCGACGTGGCCCGGCTGTTGGGCAGTATGGCCGAGGACGATCGCGCGTTGTGGCGTGAAGGTTTCGCCGCTTACGAGTCGCGCCGGCCGCTTTCGGAAAGTGAAGCCATCCTGACGAGCGCCTTCGATTCCAGCGGAGTGCTCTTGGGGGGCATCAACTGGCTCTCCTGGATTTACGAGCGTGGCCGTAAGTTCGACCACCCAGCGGCGGTACTCGAGCGGCTCGGGTATTTCCAGCGTCGGCTGGGGGTCCTGGCCGCCGGCAGCCTGTGAATTCCGGCGGGCTAAGCGAGTTGGAAGCCAAGTCGCGTAGAATGAAAGCAGGTGCGCCGACGATGTGTCCTTCCGGGTCGCGTGGGGTACTTATGCTGAAATTGACCGCACCCCGCGAGGCGACCTAAAATAGCCCATCTTTCTGGATTTAGGGACGTCGGGAGGTATTCATGAGGGAGCGCAACGCCAACGTTTATTTGCTCACTCTCGCCGTGGCGGTTATAGGCACGGCGCTAGCAGTACAGGCTTACGCGCAGGTCAATCTCGGGGCGCTTGAGCCGGCCGGCCAGCCCGGGCCGCGCAGCGATGGCCCCGTGAAAGCTTCGGCCCGCATTGCGCCGGCCACCGACAAAAGTCCCGCCCAACTGGTCGTCACGGCCGACATCGCGCCCGGCTGGCATATCTATTCGATTACGCAAAAGCGTGGAGGCCCTGTTCCGACCAAGATCACGGTCGAACCGGCCACGGGCGTCAAGCTCGCTGGCGATTTCAAGCCCAACACCAAGCCCGAGATTCATCCCGAACCGGCGTTCGATAACCTGCCGGTCGAGACGCACGAGAAGCGCGTGATCTGGACGGCGCCGCTGGAGCTTGCGGCTGGATTGGACATGGCCAAGCTGGCGATCACCGGCAAGCTTTCGTTCCAGGCGTGCGACGCGAGCAGTTGCCTGCCGCCGAAGTCGCTGCCGTTTACCGCTTCGCTCGGCGCCGCGGCCGATGCTGCCCCCGGGGCCGGGGTGGTAACCGGTGAATTGGGGACTTACAAGCCTGGCAATGCGCACGTCGTACTCGAGGGGTCGTTCGAGCCGAAGGTGGTGACGCCCGGCGAAAAAGTCAGACTGACGATCACGGCCAAGCCGACCGATGGCTGGCATATTTACGCATTAGCCGCGCGCGATCCACAAAAGGTTGCCAAGCCGACGCTGATCGCCCTTACGGATACCGCGGGTTGGCAGGCGTCAGCGCCGGTCGCGCAGGGCCCGCTCGTTGAGCGGACTTCGCCTGTGCTGCCCGACGAGAAGGACCGTTTCTACGAAGAGCCCGTCACTTGGACCATCGCTTTCGAAGTGCCGGGTGATGCCCAACCCGGCAAAGCGAAACTGGCGGGGTTGATCGGATTTCAGACCTGCCAGGACGAGAAGGGTTGCGACTTGCCGCATGCCGCGCAGTTTCAGGTCGAGGTGCCGGTCGCCGCGCAAGGAGTGGCTGGCACTCTGCCGCTGGAGTTCACTCCTGCCAAAAGCTACAAGCAAGTGAACGAAGCCACGGCGGCCAACGAGGCGCCGGCCAATCAGACAGCCGGATTCGACGCTCAGAAACTCGAAGCCAATGTCGAGAAAAGCGAAACGTCACTGGCCCTGATGTTGGGCGCGGCACTCTTGGGCGGCTTGATTCTCAATTGCATGCCCTGCGTGCTGCCCGTGATCGGCCTGAAAATCCTGGGCTTCGTCGAACAAAGCCATCAGCACCGCCGGCAAATCTTCATGTTGAACCTGTGGTTCACGTTGGGTCTGCTGTCGGTATTCATGATCCTGGCGTCGCTGGCCGTGTTTCTGAACTTTGGTTGGGGCGAGCAATTTACCAAACCCTGGTTCACGATCGGCATGTCGGGCCTGGTGTTCGCCATGGCGCTGAGCTTTCTCGGCGTATGGGAGATTCCCATTCCCGGCTTTGTTGGTAGCGGCAGCGCGGGACAAATGGCGACCAAAGAAGGAGCCGCCGGCGCCTTCGCCAAGGGGATCTTCACAACGATCCTGGCAACGCCCTGCAGCGGGCCGTTTCTGGGTCCGCTCTTTGGTTTGTTGTTGCGGCAGCCGCCTGCCGTAATCTACGCGATCTTCTTTTGCGTCGGGCTAGGTATGGCCAGCCCTTACCTGCTGATTGGTGCCTTTCCGCGCTTGATTCGCTTCTTGCCCAAGCCTGGCGCTTGGATGGATACGTTCAAGCAGGCGATGGGCTTCGTGCTGTTGGGCACGGTCGTATTTCTGTTCATGAGCATCAAGCACGATTACCTGGTGCCGACATTCGCACTATTGATCGGAATCTGGCTCGGTTGCTGGTGGGCCGGGCGAACGCCGCTGACCGCCGAACTCGGCCAGAAATTCATCGCCTGGTTGATGGGCGGAGCGATGGCGGCGCTGGTCGGGCTGTTCGCCTTTACCTGGCTGGTGCCGGGCGACGACGTGCTCCAGTGGCAACCATTCTCGCGGGCGTCGCTCGTGCAGTTGACCAACGAAGGCAAGACGGTGTTCGTCGACTTTACCGCTACCTGGTGCGCGACGTGCAAAATGAACGAGCGCGTGGCTATCAATACCCGGGCCGTTCGCGAACTGGTCGAAGAGTACGGCATCGTGCCGCTCAAAGCCGACTGGAGCGAGGAGTCAGACGAGATCAAGGACATGCTCAATCTGTTGGGCTTTAACTCGATACCTGTTTACGCCGTCTTCCCGGCCGGTGAGCCGAACAAGCCGATTGTCTTCAGCGATCTGGTGTCGGAAGGGTTGGTGCTGGAGAAGCTCCGCGAAGCTGGCCCTTCGCGCGACGGTGCCGAGCGCACGGCCCTCATGACGTCGCGGCAGTAGCCACCTGCGCACGTAGGGTGCACTATGTGCACCAATTCTCAAGGAAGCGCCGTGGTGCTCACAGAGCACCCTACATGTCAGGCGCCGTCGAAACTCTGGCGTGTTCGACGGTCGTGCTTTGCCAACCCTAATTCTTAGTGTTGACAAAGCACTACGCCCACACGGCCCCGCGTGCTCCCGCCGCAACATGGCCGATCGTAAAGCACTCGAGGCCCTGGTCGGCCAACTGCTGGGCAATGCTGTCTGCGTAAAAGGCACTCACGACCAGCACCAGTCCCAACCCCATGTTGAAGACGCGCGCCATTTCGTCGGCGTCGATAGCGCCCAATTTCGCCAGCCATGGAAACACGGGCGGCACCGGCCAACTGTCGCGCTGGATGACCGCCGTCACGCCCTCGGGCAAGATGCGCGAGAGATTTTCCAAGAGCCCGCCCCCCGTGATGTGGGCGATGCCGTGCACGACGCCTTTGACTTTATAGTGCGCGAGGATCTTGCGAATTGGCTGCACGTAAATGCGCGTCGGCGTCATCAGCGTATCGCCGACGGTGCCCGATAGCTCGTCGACGTAATCATCGACGCCCAGTCCGGCTTGCTCGAAGACGACCTTACGCACCAGGCTATATCCGTTCGAGTGCAAGCCGCTGGACGGCAGCCCCAGCACCACGTCACCCGCCGAAATGGCGCGACCGTCGATCACGCGATGGCGCTCGACCACGCCGACGCAAAAGCCAGCCAGGTCGTAGTCGCCCGGCGCGTACAGGTCGGGCATGATGGCCGTTTCGCCTCCCAGCAAAGCGCAGTCGCTGGCTAGACAGCCGGCCGTGATGCCCGAGACGATCTGTTCCAGAAGCGGCGGATCGTCCTTCGACATCGCCACGTAATCGAGAAAGAACAAGGGCTCGGCGCCGCAGCACAACGCGTCGTTGACGCTCATCGCCACCAGGTCGATGCCCACCGTATCGTGCCGGCCGGTCAGCTGCGCGACTTTCAGCTTGGTGCCCACGCCATCGGTGCAGGAGACGAGCACGGGGTTTTCGTACTTGCGGGCGAAGAGAGGGCTCGTGAAGTCGAGCTGAAACAAGCCCGCGAATCCGCCCGGCAAGGGGAGCACGCGGGGCGACTGCGTTCGCACCATCAGGCCGGGCAAGCGGGCCATGGCCTGCGCGTACAATTCGAGGTCGAGCCCCGCGTCCTTGTAAGTCGTCTTGGCCATCAAAATTGGGGGGCGAGCAGCGAGAAAGAAGCGATTGTAGGAGGCGCGCGGAGAAGCTGTCAAACGGCCCACCCGCGCGGTCAGAAACTTACAGGTTTCCTCGGGCTATAGACTTGTGCCCGGTCCCGCGACACGCAATCGTAGAGACCAGGTTTTCGCCAATCGATTTCAGGAGATATGCCTTGAGACTTTCCGCCGCCCGACTGTTGCTCCTTGTTTGCTGCGCGCCTTTGGCTGTGCTGGTGGGTGTGGTGCTGGCCGATGCGCCGGCGCCGCCGCCGGCACTTTCAAAGCTCATGCCGGCCGACGATTTGATTGCCGAGATCGACCAGTGCGTGACGAGTTGCCGCGACGGCATAATGGACGCACAAAGCTACGCCGACAAGTCGCGGCAGGTGAAGCGCGACGCGCACACCATCGCGGCACTCGCGCTCACGCTGGCCAAACACGATCAAGATCATCGGCTGAAGTCTTCGGCGCCCGCGCTCTTGGCCGCGGCGCAACAGCTGGCAGCGGCCGCGGATTACGACGCCGCCAAGAAGTCGTTTGCGAACGTCGAAAGCGCTGCGGCCGGCAAGAGCCCCGGCGCCGCCAGGGCGGCGGAATGGGGAAAGGTTGCCGGCCTGGGCCAGTTGATGAAGCAAGTCACGTTCGTCAACAACCGTCTGAAGCGCAACATGCGCCGCTTCGAAGAGCGTAAAAACGACAACGCTCGCGACGCCGCTACATTGGCCGCGATCGCGCAAGCGTGCAACTACGATACGCACGAAGTCAAAGAGGCGTCCGACCTCGATAAGTGGTATCAATTGTGCGGCGAAATGCGGGATGCGGCCGGTTCGCTGAACGCGCAAATCCACGCAGGCGACAAAGCCGGGGCGGAAACGGCGCTCGGTAACCTTGGAAAAAGCTGCGAAACTTGCCACGAAACGTTTCGCGTCCGAACAGCGCCGTGAGCGTGGTATGCTTCAGCACGACGGTCGTGTTACTCCTCGTGCCACCTTGAGTTGACTTCATGCCCCTTTCGCATCCGACTCTGCAGTTCACTCACCCGCTTCCCTATGGCGCCATCCCGATCGATGGCGGCGTGCAGTTCGTGGTCTTCAGCCGCTCGGCGACCGCCATGCGGCTCATGCTCTACAACAACGTCGACGACGCCGAACCGAGCGAAGTCATCCACTACGACGCCGACAGCGATCGCTGGGGCGACATCTGGAGCATGTTCGTTCCGGGTCTGGGCGCCGGTCAGCTTTACCATTTGCAGGCCGACGGACCGTACGATCCGCAGCATGGGCAGCGCTTCGATGGCCGGGCCCGTTTGATCGATCCTTACGCCCGCGCGCTGGCCGGAAATTTTTTGCCGTCGCGCGACGGCATCGTGCGTCCGCCGAAGTGTGTCGTCGTCGACGATACCTTCGACTGGCAGGGCGATCGCCACTTGCGCCGCAGCCTGGCCGACACCGTGATCTACGAAATGCACGTCGGCGGTTTCACCCGCTCCGAGACCAGCGGCGCCGAGCATCCCGGCACCTACCTGGGCGTGATCGAAAAGATCCCGTACCTGAAATCGCTGGGCGTCACGGCTGTCGAGCTGATGCCGGTACACGAGTACCCGATCAACAATTGCTTTGGCGAGCGCGACGAGCGGCCCAACTACTGGGGCTACGACCCGCTGGCCTTCTTCGCGCCGCACCGCGGCTATGCGTCCAGCTCCGAGCCGGGGGCACAAGTCGTCGAGTTCAAGCAGATGGTCCGCGCCCTGCACCAGGCGGGCATCGAGGTGATCCTGGACGTGGTCTTCAACCACACGGCCGAAGGAAATCAGCACGGCCCCACGCTGAGCTTCAAGGGGCTCGAAAACCGCGTCTACTACATGCTCGAGAACGGCGGTGCTAGCTACCGCAACTACTCGGGCTGCGGTAACAC
The DNA here is from genome assembly GCA_035546535.1 of Pirellulales bacterium. Taxonomy (NCBI): domain Bacteria; kingdom Pseudomonadati; phylum Planctomycetota; class Planctomycetia; order Pirellulales; species Pirellulales bacterium. Next base: position 70,499 of record DASZWQ010000180.1, read on the forward strand.
CGTGAACGGCAATCATCCGATCGTGCGCGAGCTGATCTTCCTTTGTTTGCGCCACTGGGTGTTGAACTACCACGTCGACGGGTTCCGCTTCGATCTGGCCAGCGTTTTGAGCCGCGACCGGAACGGAGAATTGCTGCCCAACCCGCCGCTGGTCGAAACCATCGCCGAGGACCCGCTTTTGGCCGATACGAAGATCATCGCCGAAGCGTGGGATGCCGCGGGTGCCTACCAGGTGGGCTCGTTCGCTAATCTGCGGTGGGCCGAATGGAACGGCCGCTACCGGGACGATATCCGTCGGTATTGGCGCGGCGACCAAGGCACGCTGGGCGATTTCGCCACGCGTTTGGCGGGGTCCAGCGACCTCTATGCCCCCAGCCGACAGCCGTACCACAGCATCAACTTCATCACCTCGCACGACGGCTTCACGCTCAACGACCTGGTGACGTACAAGGAGAAGCACAACCAGGCCAACGGCGAGGAGAGCCGCGACGGCGACAATAACAACCTCAGCGACAACTACGGCATCGAAGGGCCGACGAACAAACGCCTGATCGAAAAGATTCGTGGCCGACAGATTCGCAACTTCCTGGCGACTTTGTTCCTCAGCCAGGGCGTGCCCATGTTGGTCTTCGGCGACGAGTGCCGGCGAACCCAGCGCGGCAACAACAACGCCTACTGCCAGGACAACGAGATTTCCTGGTTCGATTGGGACCTGGTCACGCGACACGTCGACCTGGTGCGGTTCACACAGGCGCTCGTGGCTTTCCGCAAACGGCAGCCGACACTACGACGGTCGAGCTTCTTACGTGGTGAGCCGCAAGTGCCCGGAACCTTGCCCGACGTCAGCTGGTTCAACGCCGAAGGCGGGCCTGTGGAATGGTCGGGAGACGAGTTGAGCCTGACATGCCTGCTAGCCGCTCCGCCGACCGCGAGCGCTGGCGAACGGCCGCGGCACGTCCTGATTTTTACCCATGCCGGAACTTTGCCGCGCGACTTTGCGGTGCCGGGACCGGCGCGGAAGATCGCTTGGACCCAGTTCGTCAATACGGCCGCCGAGAGCCCGAAGGACATTTACCCCAATCTGGACGGCCCCGAGCTGCGGGTCGATCGCAAAGTCACGCTGATCGACCACACGCTCGTCTGTTACGTCTCGGCTCCGTGATCCTTGCAGTTTTCTGCTCCAAAGTTCGGACGGGCGTGCGTCGCTAGCCTGCGGTGACGGGCAGGAAAGCCCGAAAACCAGTAGCGGCGTCCGCCCGTCTGCGGCAGAATACCAGTGCTCCGCCGAATGTTGGGTTTCGGGTTAGGATTCTGATACCAGGCGCGAGGCGCCAGCGAGGGTTGTATCGCGCTTCCATAGGCCCCTCGCTGGCGCTTTGGTCTGGTGTAAACTGCGCTGACATCCGGGGCCGTTCTGTTCGATCGCGCAGGCCCGCGGTTGCCACCCGCCAGGCAGTTATGGGAGTGAACGCCATGAGCATTGCCACGTCCGCCGCACTCTATCAAGAACGGACCGGGCAGGTCACCACGCGTGAAGTGATCGACCGTTGCCTCGAGGACCTGGCGCAAGCCAAGGAACGCTGGCGCGAGCTGGCTTTGGACCGGCGGATTGCCCTGGCCCAGGGCTGCCTCGAAGGCGCGATCGCCGCCACCGAGCGGTGGGTCACCGAGGCGTGCCGCGCCAAGGGCATCGAGCCGGGCACGCCGCTCGAGGGGGAAGAGATGGCCGCCGGCCCCTTGGCCACCGTGCGCTATCTAACGCTGTTGATCCGCTCGCTCTCGGACATCGAACGGCGCGGCGCCGTCCGACTCCCCGGCAAGATCGACACGACGAAGACCGGTCAACTGCGCGTGCAGGTGTTCCCCACACGCGGGCTGTTCGATTCGGTGCTCTTCGCCGGCTTTCGCGCCGAAGTGTGGATGCAGCCCGGCGTGACGCGAGAAAATCTCGCCGAGCACATGGCCTTGTACGTTCGGCCTGGCAGCGCCCCGGCCGGCATCGCCCTGGTACTGGGGGCGGGCAATGTCAGCAGCATCGCGCCGACCGATGCCTTCAGCAAGCTGTTCCAGGAAGGCAAGGTCGTGCTGCTGAAGATGAATCCGGTCAACGAATACCTGGGCGGGATTTTCGCGCAGGCGTTCGCACCGCTCGTCGAGGCCGGCTTCTTGCGAATCATCTACGGTGGCGCCGAAGTCGGCACCTACGCCGTCGAACACGAGCTGGTCGACGAAGTGCACATCACGGGCTCGATCTTTTCGCATGAAACGATCGTCTGGGGTCCGCCGGGCGCCGATCGCGAGCGGCGCAAGGCCGAAGGGGCCGCGCGGCTGCAAAAGCGCATCACGAGCGAGCTGGGGAACGTCACGCCGTGGATCGTGATCCCGGGGCCGTACACTGATCGCGAACTGACGTTTCAGGCGGAGAACGTGGCGGCGATGATCACCAACAACGCCTCGTTCAATTGCATCGCGACGAAGATGATCGTCACCAGCCGCCAGTGGCCGCAGCGGCAGCAATTCCTCGACAAGATCGATGCCGTGCTCAGCCGCATCCCGCGGCGCCGCGCTTATTATCCGGGCGCCGAAGAGCGATTCACACGCTTCACGGGCCGTCCGCCCGAGGCAGGTCCGGCCGGCACACTTCCTTGGACCTTGGTGCGCGATGCACAGCCCGATCGCGACCCGCAATTCTTCGAGGAAGAATCGTTCGTGTGCGTGTGCGCCGAAACGGCGCTCGACGTGCGCAGCGACGAGGAGTTCGTCGAGAACGTCGCCAACTTCGTCAATGATCGGCTGTGGGGTAACCTCGGCGCCGGCATGATGGTGCATCCGAAGTTCCGCCGCCAGCCGGGAAACGAAGATCGCTTTCAGGACCTGGTCGGCCGGCTGCGCTTCGGCACGATCGGCATCAATCACTGGCCGGCCCTCAGCTACGCCCTCATGTGTACGCCCTGGGGAGGATTTCCCGAAGGAACGCTCGAGGACCCCAAGAGCGGGCTGGGCTGGGTCCACAATACGTACCTGCTCGACGCGGCGCAAAAAACCGTCATCGAAGGGCCACTGACGATGATGCCCAAGCCGTTCTGGTTCCCCACGCACAAGACGGCCAACATCCTGGCCCGCAAGACGGTCGATCTGACGCACCGGCCGAGCGTGTGGAAGCTGCCGGGGCTGATGCTGCCGGCGCTACGAGGGTAAGAGGGACGGTTCACTCTCGAGCCGGTGTGCCCGGTTGACGCGTGCGCTCCCGGAGTGCAGGCTACTCGTGCGCGTCGTAATTGCCGTTCCGATTGCACGGCGTGCGCAGACCGTCGTCCCGCCACCCACCTCGGGAACCGCCATCATGACTCCCGCTCGCAGTCTCGTTTCGATTCGCCCTGCTCATCGCCTTGTCACAGCGGCCGCCGTACTGTCGGTCGCCCTGCTCGTGCTGCCGAACGTGACGCATGCGCAAATCGCCGTGGCCGAGCCTGAGTACAAGGGGAACGATCGCATCGAAGCGTGGGAAGGCAAAACGGTGCTCGTCGTCACGCCGCATCCGGATGACGAGACGTTTACCTCAGGCGGGCTGTTGGCCCTGCTGGCTGCGCGGAAGAACAACGTGCAGATTCTCATCTACACGACCGACAACGCCGGCTCGAACGATCCGACCATGACCAAGGAGCGACTGGCCCAGATCCGCCGCCAAGAGGAAGAAGATTCCTGCGCGATTCTCGGCATTCCCAAGGATCACATTACCTGGCTGGGCCATGACGACGGCATGCTTGAATACGTCGATCGCCGCGAACTGACCAAGCAGGTGGCTCGCGAGGTTCGCCGCATCCGGCCCGACGCTGTGTTATCGATCGACCCCGGCGCACCCTACGAACAGTGGCACAAGAGCGACCATCGCAGCGCCGCCGTGATCACGGTCGACGGCATGCGGGCCGCGGCGTGGCGGCTGTATTTTCCGGAACTGGAGCGCGAGGGGCTGAAGGCCCACAAGGTGCCGGTCGCGTTCTTTTTCTATTCGAACCAGCCGAACTACGAGGTCGACATTACCGACCTGGCCCAGAAAAAAGCCCAAGCGGCGGCGGCGCACACCAGCCAGTTCGGCACCATGGTCACGAGCTACGACGACAACAAGCTGGCCGAACGCCGTGACAGCCTGGCCAAGATGCTGTTGGCCACGCGCGTGGTCCGCCGCGAAGATGGGCGAATCGTGGAGAAGTTCCGCCGCTCGACGGCGTATGGCGAGTGAGCGCTGAGCGCGGAGTGACGAGCGATGAACGGAGTTGTAATAGTCTGCAAAGCGGTGCTTCCGCAGGAACACCTACAGGTTGTCGAACGATGATTTGGCAAACGTGGCGCATCAGGATGTTCGTGTGGCTGGCAATTGCATTGTGCGCGATCGGCGTAGTTCGCGATGCGACGGCGGAAGAACCGGCGGCGAAAAACTCGAATCTGAAGATTCTCACCTGGAATATTCAGATGCTGCCGACGTTCGGCTTCCTGAGCGAGGATTTGCAGAAGAAGCAAGCTTTGCGCGCTCCCTGGATCATCGAATACCTCAACCAGCAGGATTACGACATTGTCGCCCTGGAAGAAGTGATCGACCGCACGATCACTGAAGAGCTTAAGGCAGGCCTGAAAAGCCAATATCCGCATATCGTCGCGCCGCCTTCGAAGTCCGGTATCTCGGGCACTAGCGGCGGCATCCTGTTGGCCAGCCGCATCCCGCTGACCTACGTCGCGCACATCGTCTACAAGAATGTGGCCGGTGTCGATCGCCTGGCCGAGAAGGGCTGCCTGATGGCCGCCGGCGAGCGCGACGGTGTTCGTTTCCAGATCGCGGCCACGCACTTGCAGGCCGGGCACAACGAGATGAAGGAGAAACAGATCCCCGAAATCTGGGAGGGGATCCTCAAGCCCAACCTCACCGAGGGCGTGCCGCAATTCCTCGTCGGCGACATGAACGTGGCCTCGGACACGCCTGACGAACGCCCGCGCTGGCGGATGCTGCTGGCGACGACGCACATGCGCGAATACCCGACCGACGACCCGCAACCCTTTTCCGTCGACGCAAACAACAGTTGGAGCCGGGCCAGCAAGCAGGCCGAGCGCATCGACCACGTGCTGTTGAACCCCAACGGCACCGGGACCACGATCCAGCGACAGACCATCCAGCGGGCGTGGAAAGAGCATGAGGGCAAGCGGATGGACTACGCCGACCACTACGGCGTGATCGCGGAAGTGCTGCTGAAAAAATAGGCTAGGGACCAAACTGGCCGGCAACTTGCGACGGTACAATGGAATAGCCAGCCACGCACTAGCACGGTCCGGGTGAATCGAATCGTGAGGTCAATCCATGACTTACCGCGGACATATCCAAAACGGCGTTGTCGTTTTCGACGGCGGCGCCCCGCTTCCGGACGGAACGATTGTGAACGTTGAGCCCGTTTCGGCGAATCAGACATCCGCGAAACGCGAGGGCTCCTCGCTCGTCGAACGACTAAAGGGCGTCGTTGGCAGCATTGATGACCTGCCTGCAGATTTCGCTGCACAGCACGATCATTATATTCATGGTGTACCGCGCCGATGAACCGCGTGTTCGCCGACACTTTTTATTTCCTCGCAATCATTAACCGGCGCGATGCTTGTCATGGCCGCGCGGTCCAGGCGGGCTCACAGCCGAATCTGCAGATTGTGACAACAGCGTGGGTGCTCACCGAGGTCGTCGACGCCCTATCCCAGCCCCCGCGACGGCAGGTAGCAATTGACCTCGTGCGCGGGCTACAAAGCGACTCGATGGTGACGATTGTCGACGCGTCGCCCGAGCTGTTTCGCCGTGCGATCGAACTTTTCGAAGCACGCGAAGATAAAAGCTGGACCCTGACGGATTGTACGTCCTTCGTCGTGATGACCGAATTCGGTCTCACCGACTCCCTCACCGGTGACCATCATTTCGCGCAAGACGGTTTTCGGCCGCTATTGGCCGTCGAATAGCATTCCGCTCGACCGTATGCCTCCCGCCTGTCGGCTGGCATCGCGCCGCGCGGTGGGTTATCGTCAAAGTCTGCCGGCCGCGTTCTGGTTGCCGGCCTCTTGGACCCGACTCTTTCCATCCGCGATTGGCATCATGAAGAACCTGTTGCGAAGCGGTCTGCTCCTCGCTCTGTCGATTTTCCTCCTCAATGACCACGGCCCGGCTCGGGCTGCCCCGCGGTTGGCACCCTTTCCCGGCCTGCGCGAGCCGGCGCTGACGACGCACGCCATCACGGGCGCGAAAATCGTCGTCTCGCCCGAGCGCACGATCGATAGCGGCACAATCGTCTTTCGCGACGGTGTGATCGTGGCGGTGGGGGACAAGATCACGCCGCCGGCCGACGCCCAGGTACACGACGGCCGTGGCAAGACGATCTATGCAGGCTTCATCGACGCCTACAGCGAGTTGCCGGCCGATGCTTCGCGCGCCGTAGCGAACGACAAATCGGGCGCCGGCTATTGGAATCAGAACATCGTACCGCAGGTCTCCGCGGGCTCGATCTATGCCGCTGACGCTGATGCCAATCGCAAGTATCGTTCTCAAGGCGTGGCCGTGCGGCTGGTCGCTCCTTCGGCTGGCATCGTCAAAGGCACAAGCGCGCTAGTAACCACGGCCGACGAGGGCGGCCGCGAGACGATCTTGAAAGAGCAGGTCGCGCTGCACGCCAAGCTCACGACAGCGCGTGGCGGCGGCGCCTACCCGAACTCGCCGATGGGAGCCTACGCGCTTGCGCGCCAGGCGTTTTACGACGCGGGCTGGTATGGCCAGGCCTGGGATGCTTACGCGGCCAACAAAGACCTGCCGCGCCCCGAACGCAGCGATGCGCTGGCCGCGCTGCGCGGCTACTTGGGGGGCAAGCATCCGGTGGTGATCGATGCCGGGGACGAAATCTACTTTCTCCGCGCCGATCGGATCGGAAAGGAATTCGGCCTCGACGTGATTGTGCGCGGGTCGGGAGATGAGTACCGCCGGCTAGGAGATATTGTCGCCACGAAGCGCTCGGTGATCGTGCCGCTCGATTTCCCCAAGGCGCCGAATGTCGCCACGCCCGAGGCGGCGGCGAACGTCTCGCTCGAGCGGTTGATGCAATGGGACATGGCGCCTGAGAATCCGGCGCGGCTGGCCGAAGCCGGCGTGAAATTCGCCTTCACGACGCGTGGGCTCAAGGATGCCGGCGCGCTTTTGGGCGCGGTCCGCAAAGCCGTAGAGCGCGGACTGAAGCCCGACGCGGCGCTACGGGCCCTGACGACAGCGCCGGCTGAAATGTTTGGCGTGGTTGACCGGCTCGGCACGCTCGAGCCCGGCAAGGCAGCCAACATCGTCGTGGCCTCGGGCGACTTGCTACAGGCGAAGAGCAAGGTGCTGGAAACCTGGATCGATGGTCGCCGCTACGAAGTCGAAGCCGCACCAGCGGTCGACATCCGCGGCACCTGGAACGTCGAGGTCACCAAACCTGACGGCGCGAAGGAGACGTTCTCGCTGGAAATCAAGGGATCGCCCACCAAACTCTCCGGCAAGATCAAGCGTGGCGACAAATCGACGGCGCTTGTGAATCCGGCCCTAGCTGGTTGGCAGTTCACGGCGTCGTTCAAAGGAGAGCCGCTGGGCCTGGAAGGTGTGCTGCAACTCTCGGCCACCATCGCACAAGCCGCCGCCGCGACGGCAGACGCAGCCCCGGAGCTTAGCTGGCTGGGTTCGATTGTCTGGCCCGCCGGTGAAAAGACACAGACCGAGGCCAAGCGCGAAAAACCCGCTGCGCCCTCGGAAAGCGATGAATCGGCAGAAGCGAAAGACGACAAAGCCGACAAGAAGGCCGGCGATAAGTCGGCCAATGAATCTGAGAAACCCGACGCCGAAAAAGCCGACGCGGGCCAATCCGACAGTGACAAAGAATCGACAGAGAAAAAGGACGCCGACAAGTCCGACGCCGACGACAAAGACGGCGACAAAAAAGACACTAAGGAAAAAGACGCTGAGAAAAAAGAAAAATCCGACAAGCCGAAGAAGCCTGTGCGGGCACTGGCTGAGGTGAACTACCCGCTCGGCGAGTTCGGTCGCAAGGCGCCGCCCGAGCAACCGGCGCTTGTGCTGTTCCGCAATGCCACCGTCTGGACCAGCGGTCCGCAGGGACGTCTCGATAACGCCGACGTCCTGGTCGAAAAAGGGAAGATCAAAGCGGTCGGGGTCGGACTGGCCGCGCCCGATGGCGCCATGATCGTTAACGCCACCGGCAAGCACATCTCGCCGGGCATCATCGATTGCCATTCGCACATCGCCACCGACGGCGGCGTGAACGAGTCGGGCCAGACGATTACGGCCGAAGTGCGCGTCGGCGATTTCGTCGACCCCAACGACATCAACATCTATCGCCAGTTGGCCGGCGGAGTGACTAGCTCGAACATCCTGCACGGATCGGCCAACACGATCGGTGGGCAAAACCAGGTACTCAAGTTCCGCTGGGGCGCGGGGCCTGAAGAAATGAAATTCGCCGCGGCCCCGCAGGGGATCAAGTTCGCGCTCGGTGAGAACGTCAAGCAAAGCAATTGGGGCGAGCGCGCCAACAATCGCTACCCGCAATCGCGCATGGGGGTCGAGCAGTTGGTGCGCGACGCGTTTCGCGCCGCCCAGCAATATCGGCAAGCGCACGACGAGTGGAATCGCACCAAGACGGGCCTGCCGCCGCGCACGGATCTGGAATTGCAGGCCTTGTCCGAGGTGGTCGAGGGCAAGCGCCTGATCCATTGCCATTCGTACCGGCAGGACGAAATCCTGGCCCTGTTGCGGACCTGCGAAGCGTTCGGCGTGCAGATCGCGACGCTCCAGCACATTCTCGAAGGCTACAAGCTGGCCGACGTGATGGCCAGGCACGGCGTCGGGGGATCCAGCTTTTCGGATTGGTGGGCCTTCAAGTTCGAAGTCTTCGACGCGATTCCGTACAACGGTGCACTGATGCACAACGCCGGGGTCGTCGTGTCGTTCAATTCGGACGACGCCGAGTTGGCGCGGCGACTGAATCTCGAGGCTGCCAAGGCCGTGAAATACGGCGGCGTGTCGCCCGAGGAGGCGCTCAAGTTCGTCACGCTGAACCCGGCGAAGCAGTTGCGTATCGACCGCTGGGTGGGCTCGCTCGAGCCGGGCAAGGATGCCGACCTGGTCGTGTGGAGTGCTTCTCCCCTTTCGACCTACGGGCGGTGCGAACAAACGTGGATCGACGGTCGGCGATACTTCGATCGCCAGGAGGACCAGCAAGCCCGCGATGACGCCGCCAAGCTACGCGCGGCGCTCGTGCAGCGCGTGCTCAGCTCGGGCGAATCGACGGCCGGACCGGACGACGAGAAAAAACGCGAATCCGAGCTATGGCCGCGCGAGGATCTCTTCTGCCATCACGGTGAGGACGAGCACGGGCATTAAGAATGGGGTGCCCTATTCATCGATCGCGTGCGCATGTGCGTGCCGGCCAATCGACAGATTTAAGCAGAAGTGCAGCCGAGACGGCCGCACCACAAGAAGGTAAAAACGACCGCGGTCCGCAGATTAAGGCGTCATGACGAAAACCACCGCAAATCTCAAAGTAGACGGCTACCTGCGCAAGGAAAAACGGTGGCTGCCGGAATTCGAGAAGCTCAGGCAGATCTGTCTCGCCACGGAACTGACCGAAGAACTGAAGTGGGGCCATCCCTGCTACACGATGAACGGCAAAAACGTCGTGCTGATCCACGGTTTCAAGGAGTATTGTGCGCTGCTGTTTTTTAAAGGCGCGCTGCTGAAAGATCCTCAAAACATTCTCGTCAAATTTGGAAACGTGCAGGCCGGTCGGCAGATTCGTTTCACCGCCGCGAGCGACATCGCGAAGATGAAAACCGTCTTGCGAGCCTACATCCACGAAGCGATCGAAGCAGAAAAGGCGGGATTGAAAGTCAAATTGAAAAAGACCGCCGACTTCGCCGTGCCCGAAGAGTTTCAAAACAAGCTGGACGCGTCCGCCAAATTGAAAACGGCCTTCGAGGCCTTGACGCCGGGAAGGCAGCGAGGTTACCTCCTGCACTTCGCGGCAGCCAAGCAGTCCAAAACGCGCGCGGCCCGGGTCACGAAGTGCGTGCCGCAGATTCTCAAGGGCAAGGGATTGAATGATTAGGTGCAGAAGAAACAACATCGGGAGAAGATTTGTGAGCCGATATCGACTCTTGACCCTGCTTGCGATCGGTGTTCTCGCGGCCCGATCGATCGATCGCGCGCACGCCTCGCCCGAGGTCCCCGGCGCGCCGCAGTCGCATGCCATCGCTCTGGTCGGCGGCACGATCCATCCCGTCAGCGGACCCGCGATCGAGCACGGCACGCTCGTGTTCGACAAGGGGAAGATCACGCTCATCGAGAAAGGGATCGCCGTGCCGGCCGAGGCGCACTTCATCGACGTTGCCGGCAAGCACGTCTATCCCGGCTTGATCGATGCCAACTCGCAGCTAGGCCTGATCGAAATCCCCTCGGTCCGCGGCACGCGCGACCTGGCCGAGACGGGCGAGATCAATCCCAACGTCAAAGCCCAGGTCGCGTTTAACGCGGACAGCGAATTGATTCCCGTCGGGCGCTCGGGCGGAATCCTTACCGTGTTGACGGTGCCCAACGGCGGCCTGCTCACTGGGCAATCGGCCTGCATGCATCTCGACGGCTGGAGTTGGGAGGACATGTGTCTGAAGCCGGGCGTGGCGCTGCATATCAACTGGCCGCAAATGGCTCCCGTCGAAGCGTGGTGGATCGAAGAGACGGGCGCAGCGCAGACGCAGAATCGCGAAAAGTCGCTCAAGGCCATCCGCCAGGCCTTCGCCGACGCCCGGGCCTACGCCACGGCCAAGGAAGCGAGCGCCGCAGGCAAGGGCGCGGTTCCTGAGTTCGACGCCCGCTGGGAAGCGATGATCCCGGTGCTGGAACGAAAGATTCCGGCTTTCATCGACGCCGAAGAGACGCAGCAGATTCAAGCCGCGGTGTCTTTCGCCGAACAGGAGAAGCTACGCCTCGTGATCGTCGGCGGATACGACGCGCCGGCCTGCGCCGAGTTGTTGAAGAAACACGACGTGCCGGTGATCGTGGCCGGCGTGCATCGTTTGCCGCGGCGGCGCAGCGACCCGTACGATTCGCCGTTTACGGTGCCGGCGCGGCTACACGCCGCTGGTATCAAGTTCTGCATCGGCGGCGTCATCGGCGGTTCGTCCGGCGCTTCGCCCGCCAACGTCCGCAACCTGCCGCACCACGCCGGCACCGCCGCGGCGCACGGGCTGCCGCCGGAAGAGGCGCTCAAAGCCGTTACGCTCTACCCGGCGAAGCTCTTGGGAGTCGACGATCGCATCGGCGCGCTCGAGGTGGGCAAAGACGCCACGCTGATCGTCACGACCGGCGACCCCTTAGACATCCCCACGCACGTCACGGCGGCCTATATCCAGGGGCGGGAAGTATCGTTGAATGATCGCCACAAACGGCTGTGGGAAAAGTACAAGGAAAAGTACCGCCGGCAGGGAATTCAGAATCCGTAGCTCATTTGGCTCGCGCTTACTTCTCGCGCGGTAGCGGCCAATCCGCCGATTCCGTCCGCGCTTGATCCATATACGCCGTCAGCCGCGCGACGATGTCCGGATGATCCTTGGCCACTTCGGTCGTTTCGCCCAGGTCTTTGGACAGATCGTACAGCTCGACGCGGCCGCCGACGCCGAAGCGGATGGCCTTCCAGTCGCCGGCGCGCACGGCTTGCTTGAAGCCGCGCTCATGGAACTCCCAGTACAGATACTCGTGCCGCGACTGATCGCGACCGGCTTTCTCACGGCCTAATAGCGCAGGCACGACCGAAATTCCGTCGAGGCCCGGCGGCGCCTGCGCGCCGGTCAATTCGGCCAGCGTGGGTAACACGTCCCAGAAGGCCCAAGGAAGGTCGTTCGTCGTGCCGGTCGGCACGTGTCCCGGCCAGCGGACGATCATCGGCACGCGGATACCCCCTTCGTACAGATCGCGCTTGATGCCGCGTAAAGGGCCGGAGCTATGGAAGAACGTCGGATCGGCGCCCCCTTCCTTGTGCGGCCCGTTGTCGCTCGAAAAGAAAACGATCGTGTGCTCGTCGAGCCCATGTTCGTGCAACCGATCGAGAACGCGGCCGATATCACGATCGAGCCTGGTGATCATCGCCGCGTGATTCTTCTGTGCCTGCGGCCAGGGCTTGTCGCTGTATGGCTCGTCGCTGGGGACCTCCATGCCTTGCTTGCCCGCCTCGTTATTGGCGTGTGGGCTGGTGAAGGGCAGGTACAGGAAGAAACGATCGCCTTCGTGGCGATCGAGAAAATCGAGGGCTTCTCGCACGAACAGGTCTTGCGAGTAAACGGCCTTCGTGCTGGCCACGTTATTCGCCACCACATTGCCGGCGATCGCTTCGCGATTTCCGTTGCGCCACAGAAAATCTGGATAGTAATTATGGGCGTGATGTTGATTCAGGTACCCGAACCACTCGTCGAAGCCTTGCGCATTGGGCACGCCCGTGGTGTCGGCTTCGCCGAGTCCCCATTTGCCGAAGATACCTGTCGCGTAGCCGGCTCCTTTTAGCACTTTGGCCACGGTAACATCGCCAGGCGCAAGCGGCACTTCGCCATTGCCACGAATGCGGCCGTGGCCGCTGTGCACACCGGTCATCAGCGCGCAGCGCGACGGCGCGCAGACCGTGCTCCCCGCGTAACAATTGGTGAAACGCATGCCCTGCGTGGCCAGCCGATCGAGGTTTGGCGTCTTGATCTCGCGCTGCCCGTAGCAGCGCAGGTCGCCATAGCCCAGGTCATCGGCCAGGATGAATACGATATTCGGCCGAGCCGCTGAGTTCGCGTCCGGCCCGGCCCGACAAAACCGCGGCGCCGAAACGAGGACACTGCACGTCAACAGTAGAATGAGCGCCAGTTGCGCGCGACAAACACGTCGGTTTGCGGAAAGCCCCGGTGTACGATCGTGGAGACCTGGCATTCGATCCTCGCGCAGCGCCTTTTAACACATTCCAAGACTAAGCAATCCGCTGCCAGACGCGAATCCCATCGCGCACTTCCGGCGGAATGCCGAACAGCTCGGGATGCACCAGTGCGGCCACGATTTCCAGGCTGTCGACGATCCGTGGACCGGAGCGATTGAAGTAGGCGTTGCCGTCAAGCGCGAACACGCGCCCCGCGCGCATGGCCGCCAAATCGCTCCAGCCCGCTTGGCGCGCCAGTGAATCTGACTCGTCCACGGCCCGGGCCAGGTCGAAGCCACACGGCATGACCAGCAGCACCTGCGGGTCGAAGTCGACGACGTCCCGCCAGGAGTTGTATGTGCTGTGCCGACCATGCCCCGCGAGTGGCTGACGCCCACCGGCCAGTTCCAACAACTCGGGCATCCAGTTGCCGGCCAGCATCAGGGGTTCGATCCATTCGATGGCCGCGACGCGCGGCCTGTCGTCAATCGACAGGTCGATGGTTTTCGCGCGGATTGCTGCCACGCGGCGTTCGAGGCTGGCGACATATTCTTGAGCAACATCGGATGCGCCGCATGCTTCGCCCACGCGCCGGATGTCGGCAAAGATATCGGCGAGCGTCATGGGATTGAGCGCCACGACATGCGTTCTGCGCAGCGCCGGCTCGTCGCGCACGAGCGCGAGCACGTCTTCGTATCTCACCGCGCACACGTCGCATTGAGCCTGCGTGACAATCAAATCCGGGGCGAGCTCGACAAGCCTGGCCGCGTCGATGGCGTAGAGCGCCTGTCCGGCCGCCAGCATTTCGCGCACCTGGCTATCGATCTCGGCGCTCGTGGGCGCGGCCACATGGCTGGTCGTCACGCGCGGCTTGCCGAGGGCGGCGGGCGGGAAATCGCATTCGTGGCTCACGGCCACGACGCGCTCGCCCAGCCCCAGGGCGTACAAGATCTCGGTGCCGCTGGCCAACAGCGACGCGATGCGGCGGGGCGAATCGGACACGGCAGAGCTCTCGAGGAACAACCTGGAGCCGAACGAGCTTCTTTCGTTCGGGCGGATCACTGCGCACAATGATGGCAGTAGCGCACGAGCTGGACCAGCCCCGCGGCCGAAAAAATCGGAGCACAAGGACGATGAGCTATCGCCATGTTCGCGTCATAATGACGACCCTTTGCGTATGCCTGCTGTCGCTGGGCGCAAAGGCCAGCGCCGTCGAAGTCGTCTGTCATCGCGGCGCCAACGAATACGCGCCGGAAAACACCCTGGCCGCGGCCGAGTTGTGCATCGAGTGGGGCGTGGCGTACGTCGAAATCGATGTCCGTACCAGCAAAGACGGCGTGATGTACATCTTGCACGATCCCTGGGTCAACCGCACGACTAATGGCAAGGGCTTCCTTTTTCAACTCACCAGCGACCAGATCGACGCGCTGGACGCCGGAAGCTGGTTCGACAAAGAATTCGCCGGCGAGAAGGTTCCGCGGCTGGAGCCGTACCTGAGGGCGATCAAGGGGCGCATCAAGGTCTATTTCGACGTCAAGCACGCCGACCTGCCGGCGCTCATCAAGCTGGTCTATGACGTCGGCATGGAAAAGGACTGCTTCTTCTGGTTCGACCGGCCGGAGCGGGCCCTGGAATTTCGCCAGCTCGACAAAGAGCTGCCGCTGAAGGTAAACGTCAGCAACGTGGCCGACGTGCGCGAGGCGGCCGAGCGGTATCGGGCCAACATCGTCGAAACATCGCTGCGGAACATGACCGACGAACTGGTCCACGCCTGTCGGGAGCGGGATTTGAAGATCATGATTCTCTCCACCAAGAAAGATCCCGAGGCGTTTCGCCAGATTGTCGAGCGCAAGGCCGACCTGGTGAACCTGGACCACGGCGATGTCTTCTTGAAGGTAGAGAAGCAGGTGCGCGAGGAAGCCGCGGGGGCGAGCGCCGGCGGTAAATAGGCCGTTCCTGCCCGCCAAAGGGGCGAAAGCTCGGTATGTGGCCGCGCCGAGGCGGCGTTGACCCCTATTTTCCGCAGGATTATATTCCGGGCTTCCAGACGGTGGCTGTAGCTCAGTTGGTTAGAGCGCCAGATTGTGGTTCTGGATGTCGGGGGTTCGAGTCCCCTCAGCCACCCCTTTCTCAAGCATGCGTACTGCCCCCTCCGACGTCCTCGACATGATCTAGCAGCCTGTTGAAAAAAGCCCTCGTGGCTTTTTTCAACCTCGCCAAGTGCGAAGCAAAGCTTCGCACGGCTCGCAAAATAACGACTTACGTCGACATTTTGCCATCGCATCCCTGCGATGTCGCAGCCCGTTGAGTTC
>DASZWQ010000181.1 GCA_035546535.1 Pirellulales bacterium
CGGACGGCCTGACGGTGAACACATTGCCGTCACCGATCACAAGACCGCTGCTGCCGGCGCGCTGGAAAGCATCCAAGACCTGGCCGTGCAGGCCGCCCGACTGCACGCGCGCTACATCAACCCCGTGCTCGTGACGCTGACCGGAAAAAGCGGCGCGCTGAAGACGTTCGTCGCGGGCGAAGGTAACTATCTGCGCGACGCCGAGGGGCGCCGCTACCTGGATCTTGTCTCGGGCTTCGGATCGCTGAACCTGGGGCACAATCATCCACGCGTCGTGGCGGCCATCCAATCGGCCTTGGCCCAGCACGCGCCGGGCTTCGCGCAATCGGCGGTCAATCCATACGCGGCGGCGCTCGCCGAACAATTGATCCAGATCGCGCCGGACAGCCTGGAGATGGTGTTCTTCGCCAACAGCGGCTCGGAAGCCGTCGAAGCGGCGCTCAAGCTTGCTCGCATCGCGACGGGGCGGGCGGGTTTTCTGCACTGCGACCGTTCCTACCACGGCAAATCGCTCGGGGCACTCTCAGTTACGGGCAATCCCAATTATCAAAAGCCGTTCGCGCCACTGTTGGCCGATTGCCAGGCCGTTCCGTTTGGTGATGTGGAGGCCTTGCACGCTGCACTGGAATCGCGGCGTTTTGCGGCTTTCCTCGTCGAGCCGGTGCAGGCCGAAGGAGGCATGATCGTCCCGCCCGACGGCTACCTGCGCGAAGCGGAGCACGTGTGCCACGAGTTTGGCACGCTGTTGGTGGTCGACGAGGTGCAAACCGGATTGGGGCGCACGGGAGAGATGTTCGCGACGGATCACGACGGAGCTCGCCCTGACATCATGACGCTGGCCAAGAGCCTGGGGGGCGGGCTGATGCCGATCGGTGCCATGCTCTGCCGGCGTGATTTGTGGCACAAGGCTTATGGTTCGCTACAGAATTTCGCGCTGCACACCAGCACGTTCGGCGGCGGCAGCCTGGCGTGCGCCGCGGGGCTGGCCGCGCTCAAAGTGCTGGCCGACGAAGATCTGGTCGCGCGCGGTCGGGCACGCGGGGAACAACTCCGCGCGGGGCTCGAGGGCATCGCCGAAAAATATCAGCTTGTCAAACAGATCCGCGGCCGTGGACTGCTCTTGGGCATCGAGTTCAACCCGCTCCCCGACGCCATCATGACGCACTGGAAGCAGACCCAGGCCCAGGGCATCGGCGAGTTCATCGCGCCGCAATTGGGGGAATTGATCGAAAGCATTCCGGCCCTCTACACCATGCACAATCTGCTGCAAGAATTCGGCATCTACACGCAGGTCGCGCGCTCCCACGCCATGGTGCTGCGCATCCAGCCGCCGTTGACCATCACCGCCGAAGAGGTCGATCAAGTGCTCGCGGCTGTGGATCGGGTCATCGGCAGCATTGATTTTGCCAAGAACGTCGTGAATGACCTGATCTCGAAATCGACGCTCGGCACGCACGAAGGGGGCAAAGATCGCAGCGGTCAGGCGATCGACCAGACGATTGCTTGATCTTGAATGTGGCGAAGACAATTCCAAGCGATGCGTCGCCGAGGTTCAGGCATGCTGATTCGCGCGCCGCGAAAAAGCATGGCACAGCCGTCAGAGGAGGTCGCCAGCGAGGCAGCCTTCGATCTGTCGAGAAAACAGACGCAACAGGTCTTCGGCTTTCTGGAGCGACAGGGATGGATCGCGGTGCATCGAGAGCGTTGTCACCGTCCCATGCGTGACGACGCCGAACGCCGCCGCCGTATGCGGGCGTAGCGGCGGCAGGAGCGCCAGACTCTGTAATCTCAACGGCCCACGGCGGGCGTCGACCTCGATCGTTGCGTCCACCAGCGGCTCACCCAGGTTGCTGAGCACGCACGTCGCCAGACAGCGATCCGTCGGCAAGAGGCGCGGGATGCGTCGGAGGCGCTGCGCCAGTCCCAGAATGTGATGAAACGCCAGGCCCAACCGGCAGCGTTTGACGATTCCCATTTCCAGCGACACCAGGCGCAGCAGTTTCGGCACGGTTGCCTTGGCATTCATGCGCCGATCGAGATTGATCATGCACACGATATTCGCAGCCGGTGTGGCATCGTCGGCCGGAAGGCGCAGATTCATCGGCACCATCACGCGCGCGATTTTTCCAGCCGCATCCGGCTTATGCTCGGCAACCCAGTCGTGCAGCGCGGCAAACAAGCACGTGACCAGGAGATCGTTCACCGTGGCGCCGCGAGCGCGCGCCGCGCTACGCAGCTCTTGCAACTTCTCGGCGTCGAATTGATGCGATAACGAGAGCGGGCCGGCCGAGAGATCGGCCGCCTGGTCCTCCTCGTCGCTGTCATCAACCAGGCTCAGCGGCCGATGCGAATAGAATTCGACCACGCCCACCAGGGCCAGCAGTTCTTGCGGCAATCGCAATAGCCGCCGCCACCAGGTAAGGCCGAACCGGCCGCGACGAGCCAGACGTGCGGGATCTACCGTGCGCAGGCGACTGCCACCGGCCGCTTCCACCAGCATGGCGTAGGCGTTCAGGCAATCGTCGATGAAGCCGGCCGCGCCAACGCCATCGCAGCAGGCGTGATGAAATTCAAACCACAGCGTGGCGCGGTGCTCATCTCCACGCACCCAAATTCGCAGTCCCCGCTGTCGCCGCAGGTCGATCATCCGGCCCGCTGGAAAATCGAGCGGTTCGTCGGGGCCTCCCCAGGAGATCGCCGGCGGCGGCCCGATCTTTGCTGTCCAGTGGTAGCCCGCCGTCTCGTCCCCCTCGAGCAGGCGGCAGAGCAGCGGATGCCGCGGGAGCATATCGTCGACCGCTTGTCGCCAGACGTCGCGGTCGAGACGGCCCTGCACCTCGGCTTTCAACCAGAAGGTCATAGGCTGACGCGCGCGATCGTCGGCCAGCATGTACTCTTCGAACGGCGTCAGCGGCAGAAGAGAAGGAGAGAGCGTATCAGACATCGCTGCGCGGTTTTGAAATCCCCCGATGCTGTAAAGCCGCCGCCGTCGCAGCAGGATGGGATGCTACCCCGCTTGCTGCTACTCGTCTAGATTCTCCAGATTTTCAGATTGGTAAAACAGATAATCATAACTCGTGCTTCTAATAGGAATCGTCGTGCTGTCGTTGGTCGAGGGTCCCCGTAAGTCGTTACGCTCCTTGACAATGCTGTGCAATTTATGGAAGATGGGCAACCTGTATTGAGCTAGGGAAGCTGCCGCCACGCACGAGACCGATGCAGCGCGTCGGGCCTCGCTCGCCAGCCAGAAACAAATCCACGGGCAGCCGACGCTGCTTCGCTTCGATCGCGAAACGAACAATGATCGGTTTGCAGGTTTCCTGGGAGGTAAATCCAGGACACATCGATTACCGTTTGCACCTGCTCACGGACGTGAGGTGTGAGTGACAGCCTTGCACACGTGCGTCTGCATTTGCAGGTACTTATGAGTGAGGATATTCGCCAGCGCTGGCGACAAGTTGTCCGCGAGTCGATGTGTCACGTCGACGCTCCCGCGGACGACCGCTATTGGTGCCCGGAGCTCGAAACGGCTTCGCGCGACCAACTGCGCGCGCTGCAGCAAGAGCGCGTGATCCTCGCCTACCAGTACCTGTGGGAGTGCAGTCCGTTTTATCGGGCCAAGTTCGAGCGAGCCGGGCTCGCGGCCGACAGTATTCGTACGCTGGACGATCTGCCGAAAATCCCGGTCACGCGCCGCGAGGAATGGCTGGAAAACCAGGAAGCCAATCCCCCGTGGGGCACCTTTTCGCCGCTCCGCCAGGAGGATTGGACCGAACGCGGCTGGATGCTGTTCACCACGTCGGGCACGACCGCGGCACAGCCCCGAGTTTTCCGCCACACCACCCACGACCGCGACCTGTGGAGCTGGCTTGGCGCCCGGGCTTTGTACGCCATGGGGGCCCGCCGGGGCGACATTGCCATCAATTGCTTCGGCTATGGCACCTCGGTCGCCTTTTGGGGGCTGCATTATGCCCTGAACCTGATGGGCGTGCCGGTTATCTCGGGCGGAGGGGCGAATACCGAGCGGCGGGCGTTTTTCATCCAGACTTATCGCCCGACGATGTTACTTTGCACGCCCTCTTACGCTCTCTACCTGGGGCGCGTCATGCAGGATGCCGGCCATTCGCCACAAGAAAGCTCGATCCGCATGATCGTGGCCGCCGGCGAGCCGGGCCCCTGCGTTCCCAGCACCAAGAAACGCATCGAAGATCTGTGGCACGCCTCGCTGCACGACGACTTTGGCTGCACCGAAGTGGCCATGAGCCCGTTGGGCTACACCTGCCGCGAGCAGGTGCGACGCCCAGACGGCCAGGTCGACGTGCATTTGATGGAAGACGCCTACCTGCCCGAGGTCTTGCATCCCGAAACCATGCAACCGGTCGGGGCCGGCGAATCGGGGGTGCTGGTCGTGAGCAACCTGTTCAGCGAATCGCAGCCGATCTTGCGGTACGTGATGGGAGATTGGATCAGCGTGACGACCGAGCCTTGCCTGTGCGGCCGGACGCACGCCCGGGCCATCGGCGGCCTGAAGGGGCGCAACGACGAACTGATCAAGATTCGTGGCCTGATGTTCTTCCCCTCAGTGATCGAGGACGCCGTTCGCCGGCTGCCCGAGGTGGGGGATGAGTTCAAGATCGAGATTCGCCGGGTCGACGACATGGATCGCATCAAGATCACGGTGGAACCGAACTCGCAGATCCCCAAGGGGGACTACGCGACGCCGCAGCAGCGCATCGCCCGATCGCTGAAGGGTTCGCTGGGTATCGACGTCGACGTGGCCCTGGTGCCATTCGGCACGTTGCCGCGTACCGAGTTCAAGGCGAAGCGGCTGTTTGACCTGCGCGAGAAGGCCTTCTGATGCACACCGCCAGCTCGACAACCATCGGCCGAGGCCAGCGGGCCGCGTTCCACCTCGTCACCGAGTTGGAGCTCGCGCACCCGTTCTGGCAATATCGCCGGCTGTACGAGTTCGAGCCGTATTCCTTCCTGCTCGATAGCGCGAAGGATCCGGAAAAGCTGGGCCGGTTCTCGTTCGTCGGTGGTGATCCGTTCCTGGTGTACAAGGCGAAGCGGCGCCTGCAGCCGGGCGCGCCGGCGACGGCGCGGATCGAAGTCACGCGCCGCCACGACGCCGAAGGGCGTCCGCTGGCCGCTCCCAAGGTTGAAACGCGCGAGGCAGACGTCTTCGACGATCTGCGCGCCTTGCTTGCCGAATCGTACGTCGACGTCGCTTGTTATGCCGATCAGCCGGTACCGCTGTTGGCCGGCGCCGTGGGCTACCTGGGGTACGAGGCGGGCTACTTCGTCGAAGAGATGCCCGACCTCGGTGCTGACGACCTGGGAATGCCGGACGTTTATTTCATGTTCCACGACGTTCTGTTGGCTCATTGCCACCAGAGCGAGCGGTCGTTCCTGTCGGTCGTCGGGCGCGGCGCGACCGAGGAGCAGGCACGCGCGCGGGCCGAGCGGCTGCGCGACCAGATGCTCGCGCGGATCGAAGCCTTCGAGGCAGCCCCGCCCGATCTTGCCTGGTCGGGGCCGAATCCCCAGCGCGCCGCGGCGACGACGATCGACGTGAAATCGCATTTCGACCTGCCGGGTTACTGCGAGCTGGTCGAACGCTGCAAGGAACACATTTTCGCGGGGGATATTTTCGAGGTCTGTCTGACGCACCGGCTCGAAACCGAGCTGGTCGGCGATCCGTGGGACCTGTATCAGGAGCTGCGGCGCATTAATCCGGCGCCGTTTGCATCGTTTTTGAACTTTCCTGAAGGGCACGTGATCTCGAGTTCGCCCGAGCGGTACGTCAGCCTGGGCGTGGACCGGGTTGCCGAGAGCCGGCCGATCAAGGGAACGCGCCGCCGCGGCGAGTCCGAAGCCGACGACGAGGCGATCTATCAAGAATTGTTCTCGTCGGTCAAAGATCGCGCCGAGAACGTGATGATCGTCGACCTGGTGCGCAACGATTTCGGCCGCGTCTGCAGGTTCGGCAGCGTTCACGTGCCCGAGCTGATGATCGTCGAACCGTACGCCACGGTGTTCCAGATGGTGTCGACCATACGCGGCGAGCTGGACGAAGGACTCGATGCGCTGGATCTTTTGCGGGCTTCGTTCCCCGGAGGATCGATGACCGGCGCGCCCAAGATCGAGGCCATGAAAATCATCGACCGGCTGGAGCCGGTCAAGCGCGGCATCTACTCGGGCGCGATCGGCTATCTCGATTTTTCGGGCGTGATGGATTTGTCGATCGTGATCCGTACGCTGGTCGAGCGCAATGGCCGTTGCTACTTCAACGTCGGCGGCGCGATCGTGGCTGACAGTGTTCCGCAGGCCGAGTATTACGAAACGCTCGACAAGGCGCGAGCTTTGATTACGGCCGTGAAGAATTTGAAGGCTTGCCAGATGTAACAGCGCGCGGAATTTCGCGCGATGGTAAATATGAAGACCGTCATCCTCGATAACTACGACTCGTTCACCTTCAACCTCTATCAATACATAGGGGAAACGGATGAACGGCCGCTCGTGTTTCGCAACGACAAGATTTCGTTCGACGAACTGACGCAGCTTGCGCCCGACCGGATCATTATCTCGCCCGGGCCCGGCAGCCCCGAGGATCCCGCGTATTTCGGCATCTGTCGGCAAACGATCCTCGAGTTGGGGCCGACGATTCCCATCCTGGGCGTCTGCCTGGGGCACCAGGGAATTATCTATTCGTTGGGGGGACGCGTGATCCGCGCTCCGGAAGTGATGCACGGCAAGACGAGCTACGTGTATCACAACGGCAACACGATGTTTCGCGAAGTGCCCCGCGCGTTCGAGGCCATGCGTTATCACTCGCTGGTCGGCGATCCGACATCCCTCCCCGATTGCCTGGAGGTGACGGCCAAAACCTGGGACGACGTGATCATGGCCGTGCGCCATCGCGAGTATCCGATCTACGGGATCCAATTCCATCCCGAATCGATCGGTACTGCCGTCGGCAAGCAATTGCTGCGCAACTTCCTGCACGGCGATCACGGAGGTCGAAATTAGAACGTTTTTGTAGCGACGCTTAATTCAGTTGGAACCGTTTTGCGGCCGCACTGCCGGCGCACACCGGTCACGGAGGAACGGGTTTAGTGCGACGGCGCGGTCGGTTGTTTCGCGCCGAGATTCGCAACCATGAAATTCGCCTTCCTGATTCACCCGCTCTCTGACGAGACCAACTACGTCCTCCATTTCGGCGGCGACGCGCTGCAAAACCGCTGGGGGACCGACCCGGTGGGCTTTTGTCGCGCCGTACACGAGGCTGTCGGATCGTACGAAGACGTGCTCACCGAAGACATCGTCGAGGCCAATCGCGTGGCCGACGAGATGGCCGGGCTCGTTTCGCTCCGCGGCGCGCAGGCCGACGGCCGGTTGTACGAGATTCCGCTGGATGCCATGCGCATTCTGGAAGAGCCAGCCCGCGCCATGGAGTTCATGGAGCAGGCCGTGGAAATGGCCGCGCAGTGGGGGGCGAAAGTCGTCGGGCTGGGTTCAATGACGGGAGTCGTCGGTGGTCAAGGCAAATACCTGTCCGAGCGCAGCCCGGTTCCTGTGACCACAGGCAACAGCCTGACCGTTTTCGCGGCCATCGAGAACGTCCATCACGCGGCCGCCGAGCTGGAAATCGACTTGCGGCACGAAACCGTGGCCGTGGTCGGCGTGCCAGGCAGTATCGCCACGGCGTGCGCGAAATTGCTCGCACCGCATTGCGGGCATTTGATTCTCGTCGGGCGGCGCCCCTCGGATCGAGCGAGCGCGCTGGCCCAGGAACTGGGCGCCTCCCTGGAATTCGACATCGCCACGGCGGTCGCTCGGGCGAAGATCGTCGTCTCGGCCACTTCGGCCGGGCATTGCATCGAGCAGGCGATGCTCAAGCCGTGGAGCGTCGTGGTCGACGTCGCCATTCCGACCGACATTTGCGAATCGCACGCCACGCGCGACGACGTGCTGGTCCTCTCGGGCGGACTGACGCAGATTCCCGATTGCATGCCGCGCACCAGCAAATTCCTGTGGTTCCATCACGGCATGATTCCCAGTTGCCTGGCCGAAACCATGGTGCTGGCCTTGGAAGAGCGCCCCGAATCGTTTTCGCTCGGCCGCAGCCTGGACGTGGACAAGATCAACGAGATCGGCCGTATCGCCAAATCGCACGGCTTCGATTTTTCGCGGTTTTTCTCGTTTGGGCTGCCGCTCGATGATTCGGCGCTTATCCGCTTTCGCAAAGCGAATTCGCGACTGGTGCGTCGGCCGTCGTCGGCCAAACTATTGCCAGCGCGAAACGGCAACGGCCATGCGAATGGCCATTCACCGTCCGGTGGAAGCAATGGTCTGCACGCGGGTGCAAACGGCGCAACCAACGGCATTACGCACGGTGCGGAACACGCAAAAGAGCCGGCCAAGATCGTCGACCTTGCCGGCCGCGCCGAAAAGCTCTTCGCCCGGCACATGAATCCCGTGCTGGTGGCGCTCGGAGGCAAGGGGGGCTTCGTCAAAACGTTCGTGCGCGGCGAGGGATCGTACTTGTGGGATGCCGACAACGTTCCCTATCTCGATTTCGTCTCCGGCTTCGGGTCCGTCAATCTCGGGCACAATCACCCGGCGGTCGTCGCCGCGGTGAACGACGCGCTGCGGCAACAGGCGCCGGGCTTCGCGCAATCGGCGGTGAATCCCTACGCGGCGCAATTGGCCGAAGAGTTGGTGAGCATCGCCCCGCCAGGGCTGGAGATGGTCTTCTTCTGCAACAGCGGCACCGAATCGGTCGAGGCTGCCCTTAAGCTCGCACGGAAATCCACCGGACGCGCCGGCCTGTTGCACTGTGATCGATCGTTCCACGGCAAGTCGCTCGGGTCGTTATCGATCACGGGCAATCCCGAATACCAAAAGCCGTTCGGTCCGCTATTGCCCGGCTGTGAGAGCATTCCGTTTGGCGACGTGGCCGCTCTCGAGCAGGCATTGAGCACGCGACGCTTCGCGGCGTTCGTCGTCGAGCCGATCCAGGCCGAGGCGGGCATGGTCGTGCCGGGCGATTACTTCCTCCGTCAGGCACAAGAACTGTGCCGCGCTCACGGCACCCTGTTGATCGTTGACGAAGTGCAGACCGGCATGGGGCGCACCGGGTCGATGTTCGCGGTCGATGCGCTGGGCGTCGAGCCGGACATCATGACGGTTGCCAAGAGCCTGGGCGGCGGACTGATGCCGATTGGCGCCATGCTCTGCCGACGCGACTTGTGGCACAAAGCCTACGGCAGCCTGGAAACGTTTGCCCTGCACACCAGCACGTTTGGAGGAGGGAGTCTGGCATGCGCCGCCGGGCTAGCGGCGATCCGCGCGATTCGCAACGAGGACCTGGTGGAAAACGCCGTCGCTCGAGGTCGCCAATTGCACGAGGGGCTCGCCCGCCTGGTGCAGGAATCCGAAGTGCTCAAGGAAGTACGCGGGCGTGGCTTGCTGTTGGGCCTCGAGTTTCAGCCGCTGCCGCATGAGATTTCGGCCGCCTGGAAAGCCGTCGACGAAAGCGGCCTGATGCCGTTTCTTGTCCCCAAGCTCGACGACCTGATCGACAACATTCCCGCCTTGTATGCGATGCAAGTGCTGCTCGACACACACGGCATTTACACGCAAGTCGCTCGCTCGAACCCGTTGGTGCTGCGAATTCAGCCGCCGCTGACCATCACGAGCGAACAAGTCGAACAGTTCCTCAATGCCTTGGAAAAAGTCGCGAGCGAGTGGGAACTGGGCACTCACGTCATGTCGACCGTGATTAGCAAATCGGTCATCGGGCACCACGATGCCGCCGAGCGGCATCGCGGTCCCGTAGCGGCCAAGTGAGTAGACGCGGCAGGTTGCGGGCAGTCTTGGCGACGCGAGCCGATGGCGACACGTCGGCCGGACTCCCGACATTCGCCCGCAGTGTTTCCTTTGGACGTGCCAGCAGCGAGGTTCCACGTTTTGTTTTTCGAGCGCTATAGCAAGATCATTCTGGGAGCAGCGATTCTCGTGCTGCCGGTGCTGGCGTATGGCGCGATCAGGGCTGCCGGCACGAATCGTAACGACGTCAAGGACTGGCTGCCCGAAACGTTCCAGGAAACCCAGGACTATCACTGGTTCCAGAAGCACTTCGAGAACGAGACGCAGGTGCTTGTCAGTTGGCCCGGCGCGACGCTCGAAGATCCGCGCGTGGAAAAGTTCGCCCGCCTGGTCGATGCGCGCCGTAGCGGCACAGACGGGCCCATCGACACGGCGCTCTTTTCCACCGTGCTCACCGGGCCCGAGGTCGTCGAGCGACTGACCAGGGCGCCTGTGAATCTCACACGTGCCGAGGCCGCGGCGCGGTTGGCCGGAGTGCTGGTCGGCAAGGATCATCGGCAAGTCAGCGCCGTGGTATCGCTTTCGCCGAAAGGGCAAGTCGACCTGCACGACACGCTCGCGCAGCTCGAAAAGGCCGCCGAGATGGCCACTGGCCTGAGCGCGCGTGACATCTACATGGGCGGGCCGCCGGTCGACAACGTGGCGATCGACGACGAAAGCGCAGGCACGCTGCGATACCTGGCTGGCTTGTCTGCGCTCACGGGCCTAGGGCTCGCCTATTGGTGCATGCGGCAGTGGGGGCTGACGGTTCTGATTTGCACCGCCGCGGTGTATAGCGCGCTGGTGGCCCTGGCCATGGTCTATTTCACCGGCAACATGATGGACGCCATCATGTATTCCATGCCGCCGGTCGTGTACACCGCGGCCCTGTCGGGCGCGATCCACATCATCAACTACTATCGTGCGACGGTAGGAGAAGGGGGTCGCGCAGGCGCCGCGGGTCGCGCGCTGCGCCGCGCCTGGCTGCCGTGCATGTTGTCGGCCATGACGACGGCGATCGGGCTCGGCTCGTTGTGCATCAGCGAGCTGGTGCCGATCCGCCTGTTCGGGTTTTATTCCTGCCTGGGCGTGCTGTGCACGCTCGCGCTGTTATTCACTTGCGTGCCGGCAGCTTTGCAGCTCTGGCCGCCGCGTCCGGTCGCTCCGCCAGCCATCCATCCCTGGGACGAACCGACGGATGGACGCTGGTTTCATCGGTTGGGTCTGAAGCTTGCCTGGGGGATTGTCGGGCACCATGCGCTCGTCATTCTGGCTTTTGCCACCACGCTTGTCGGCTTGGGGATCGGAGCGCGGTACGTAAAGACGTCGGTCTCGATCGCGAATCTCTTCTCGCCCGAGGCTGAGCTGGTGCGCAAATACGAGTGGCTGCAGGAGCACCTGGGCGGGCTGATTCCGATGGAAGTCATCATCCGCTTCGACAATCGCGAGAATCAGCAGTCGTTCCTCGAAAGGTTGACGCTGGTCGATCGCATCGAACGGCACCTGGTTGCGCTGCCCGAGGTGAGCAGCTCGATGTCACCCGTGACCTTTGCACCCAGCCTCGACCAGCCGGTGTCCAGCGGCGGCCGCGGGGCCTCGAAGGCGATGCAGCGGCTGCTCGTGCGAAATCCCGAGCGTGTCCGCCAGGACGTGCTCAACAAGCAGCTTTTGAAGAGCCGCGCGGAATTCGAATCGAGCGACTATCTCAGCCGCGATACCGCTGACGGGAACGACGAAGAGGAATGGCGCATCAGCCTGCGCCTGCTCGCGGACGAAGACGTCGACTACGGGCTGTTCGTTCACGAAATCGAGCGACAGGTGGAACCGTTTCTCGACGCGGCGAACGATCCCGACGTGCGCGGGGCCTCGGCCCTCTACACAGGAGTCACGCCAGTCGTTTACAAGGCCGAACGGGCGCTGCTCAACGGGTTGATCGAAAGCTTTTTCACCGCCTTTCTGATCATGGCCGCGGTGATGGCGATCGTTTACCGCAGCGTGCTGGCCGGTCTACTTGTGATGTTCCCGAACGTATGGCCGATGGCGGTCGTGTTCGGCTACTTGGGCTACGCCGGAGCCGTGATTGACATCGGCACCATGATGACGGCCAGCGTCGCCATGGGCGTGTCGGTCGACGATGCGGCCCACTATCTGACCTGGTTTCGTTTCGGGATCGGCCGTGGCTACGACCGAAAGACAGCCGCTGTGTTTGCGTATCGCAACGCCGCCGTGGCCATGGCGCAGAGCTCGATCATCGTCGGCTTAGGGCTGGCCGTGTTCGGCTTCAGCTCGTTCGTGCCGACCAAGATGTTCGGTCTGCTTATGCTGTTGCTCTTGGCCTGGGGGCTGTTCGCCGACCTGGTGCTGCTGCCGGCGATTGTGGCCGGCCCCCTGGGGCGCTTTTTCACGCGCGGCGTCAGGCCAGACATCGTGCATAGGCCGGACGAGGTATCGGGAGGCGGCGAGCTGGTGGGCGCTGGCGCAATCGCGGACAAGAGCGCTACTCAGTAGCTCTCTCCAGCGATTCAATACCTTGTGGCTCCGCGGCGGGACGCCACGGGGGGATTGTCCGCCCGGCCCTTACGCGGCGTTCGCCAGTCGCGGGCGAGCCACCAGTGGCACCCAATGCTGGTTTGAACAACGTCGTGGTGAATGATCGAGGGCACTGGGCACGCGCAGCATTGAAGGCCATCGTCCCGCCGCGATCCCAGTGCCCTCGATGAGAAGAATGCGCGCGACTTACGACGGCTTCTTGTCGTACACGCGCACGTAATCGATCCACCACCTGGCAGTGCTGCCGTCGGGCGGGCCGATCCAGCCGCCGTCGTCCCCCACGGCCAGGCTGAGCATCAGGTACATCGGCACGGCGGTTCCGGCCGGAGCTTTTTGCGTCAACACCAGCTTCCCGTCGAAGTACCAGTTCATTGTCGAGGCGGTCCACTCGAAGCCATAGGTGTGCATGGCCTGCGCAAGATTCGTACCGCCGTTCACGAAGGTGCCGGCCGTCGTGCCGCTGCCATAGATCACCGCCGGGTAGTACTCGTTATTGATGCGGCTGCTGAATTGAAAGATGTCGACCTCGGGAGGCCACACCACGTTGAACCAACTGCCGGTCCACTTCATCATCCACAGGCTGGGCCAGAATCCTTTGCCGCTGGGGGCCATGCACCGCATTTCCACATAGCCGTACTGAAAAGAGAAAATCCCTGCCGTCGACAAGACGCCCGAGGTATAGGTAAAAGGCGCCGGCAACCCGGGCGTGGGCGTGGCCGAAATGCCGACCATCGAGGCCCCTTGCGTGAAGGGATTGGGTCCCCACGTCTCGCCGTTTTGCACGTCGACATAGATCTGCACTTCGCCGGGCGATGCATTGCTGTTGACGCCCGATCCAAGCGGCCAACTGGTATTCCACTTCTTGGCCGCTCCGGCCGTGTAATCGGCTGCCGTGTCGAACTCCGAAGAAAACAGCAGCTTCGCCGGCGTGGTGGGAGTCGGCGTCGTGGGGGGCGGCGCCGGCTGGGGCGGTGGCTGCCGATGATGATGCTGCGCCTGGACATTCGCGGCGCAGACAATCAGGCATGCCGCCAGGGCGAAAGAACACTTCATGTCAAAGAACTCCTCAGTGCCCCTGAGGTTCTTTTCTGCTTACAAGAAATCTCCTTCCGCGCCCAGGACTCGACAGGAACGGATCGCAATTTTGAAATTTTTTTCACCGGCGATGTAAAAACGTGGTTCGAAATCGACCAACTTTCGCTGCGCAGGGGGGCGAATGCCCTTGCCGTAAATGCCCTATCCTGTGCAGCCGCCGCACCGCGGTTCCTTCCGGCCCACATGCGCAGCCGCCACGTCTTTTTCCGGTGCCTCGCCTCACTTGGCCGCCGGCTCGAGCACCGCGGCATAGAGCTTCTTGCGCGCGTCCTGCACGAACGTCGGCGTCGCCGGCATGAACTGGGTCATGCCGACGCAGATCAGGTCTTCGCGCGGCGCGATGAAGAATTGCGTGCTGGCCGCCCCGCCCCACCAGTACTCGCCCAGCGACCCGGCGGGCTCTCCCTTGGCCGTGTCGACCCGCACGGCAAAATCCAGCCCAAAGCCCGTATTCGCCATCGACAAGGGGCCCAGCGCGATCGGCACCAGTTTTTCCGGGAGATGGTTGCGGGTCATCAAATCGACCGTTTCCGGCTTGAGTATTCGCACCCCGTCAAGCTCGCCGCGGTTGAGCATCATCTGGCAGAAGCGCAGGTAGTCGTCGGCAGTCGAGACCAGGCCGCCGCCGCCGGACAGGAGCGCCGGCTTCGTGGCAAACTGGCTGTCTTTGCCGCCGTCGACAGGCGACAGCTTGCCGTCTTTCTTGCCGTAGTTGACCGTCATCCGATCGAGCTTGTCGGCCGGGACGTGAAAGCCGGTGTCGCTCATGGCCAGCGGCTTGAAGATGCGCTCGGCGAAATATTCGTCGAGTGGCTTGCCCGACAGCGCTTCGATCAGCTTGCCTTGCACGTCGACGGCGATGCTGTACATCCACTTTTCGCCCGGCTGCTGGGCCAGCGGAATCTTCACCAACCGTTCGACCATGTTGTCGAGGTTCTTCGTGCGGTCGAGAATCTTGGCCTCTTTGTACATTTCATCGACCGGCGAAATCGACAGCAGGCCATAGGCCAGCCCGGCGGTGTGTCGCATCAGGTCGCGAATGGTAATCGGCCGCGTCAACTTGGCGAGCTTGACCGTGCCGCCGTCTTCGCCTGCATATACCTTCACATCTTTGAAGGCGGGCAAATATTTCGACACCGGGTCGTCGAGATCGAATCGCCCCTCGTCGTAGAGCGTCATCAAGGCGACGCCCGTGATGGGCTTGGTCATCGAATAGATGCGAAACAGCGCATCGCGTCGCATCGCTTCGCCCGCTTCGATATTCATCTTGCCGTAGACACTGGTGTGGGCGACTTTGCCCTCGCGCGCCACCAACAGTACGATTCCGGCCAGTTTTCCTTCGTCGATATACGACCGCACGATGGGATCGATCTCGGCCAGGCGCTTGGCATCCAGTCCGACCCGATCAGGCGGGGCGTCGGGAAGCGGTGCGGCGAACGTCGCCCGGGAGCTAACCGAGAACAGGAACAATCCGACAACGAGCAGGCGCGAGCGCATGAGATTCCCCTTTCGTGAGCACCGATTAAGCCACCCCGGCCCGGGTGGCACTGATGAGGACGGTCATTGTCTCTGGCCGGGGCGCGGTACGCAACAAGTTTCGGCAGCCGCCCGGCGGATTGAATGCCGCATTCCGCCAGGGCATAATGCTTGCTCTCTGTCGACCGTTTCCTAAGGGGGGAAGCGGTCGGGCGTTTGTCGCCGCTGGCAAACCACACTTCGAGGGCGGAACAAGCATGCGCTCGCCAGTTCAACTCTCTATCGCAGTCGTGATCCTCGTTTCGTCAA
The DNA here is from genome assembly GCA_035546535.1 of Pirellulales bacterium. NCBI lineage: Bacteria > Pseudomonadati > Planctomycetota > Planctomycetia > Pirellulales > Pirellulales bacterium. The sequence continues at coordinate 15,304 of DASZWQ010000181.1, forward strand.
CCACGCAGCTATCGGCTGCGGACAAGGTCCCAATGCGTGACACCGTCGCGCGCGGCGCAACCGACGGCAGTTGGAAGTATTACGGTGGCGATGCGGCCAGCACGAAATATTCCACGCTCGACCAGATCAACGCCGAAAACGCAGGAAAACTGAAGCTGGCCTGGTCGTGGGATTCGCCCGACCTGCCGCTGCAAAAAGAGAACCGCGCGCTCGGTTCCTTCGCCTACGAGACCACACCGCTGGCCGTGGGCAATACGCTCTACATCAGCACGTCGCTTGCCCAGGTGGCGGCGGTCGACGGCCGCACCGGCAAGTCGATCTGGGTGTTCAATCCTGAAGTCTACAAGGCCGGCCGGCCGACGAACCTGGGTTACGTCCATCGCGGTGTCGCTTACTGGACCGACGGCAAGGAAGAGCGCATCCTGCTCGCCGGCCATGACGCGTACCTCTATGCCATCGACGCCAAGACCGGCAAGAAGATCGACAGCTTCGGCGAAGAAGGGCGCGTCAACCTGGCCAAGGCCATTCCGCTGGCCGTCAACGCCCGGAACTACACCATGACCTCGCCGCCCGTGATCTGCCGCGACGTGGTGATCGTGGGCTCGAGCATTTCCGACGGTCCGCAATACAAGGAAGCCCCGCGCGGCGACGTGCAGGCATTTGACGTCCGAACGGGCAAGCCGGCCTGGCTCTTCCACGCCATTCCGCAAGAGGGGGAATTCGGCAACGACACCTGGGAAGAAGATTCATGGAAGTACACCGGCAACGCCAACGTCTGGACGTTGATGACCACCGACGAAGAGTTGGGCTATGTGTACCTGCCGATGAGCACGCCGACCAACGACTGGTACGGCGGGCAGCGGCTGGGTAATGGACTGTTTGCCGAGGCGCTCGTCTGCCTGAACGCCAAGACCGGCGAACGAATCTGGCACTTCCAGACCGTGCATCACGGCGTGTGGGATTACGATCTGCCCGGCGCGCCGGTGCTGTGCGATATCAAAGTCGATGGTCAGCCGATCAAGGCCGTGGCGCAAATCACGAAGACGGGCTTCACGTTCGTTTTCGATCGCGTGACGGGCAAGCCGGTGTGGCCGATCGAGGAGCGCCCCGTGCCCCCATCGACAGTGCCCGGCGAGAGACTTTCGCCCACGCAGCCCTTCCCCACCAAGCCCGCGCCTTACGAACGGCAGGGATCGACCGAAGAGAACCTGGTCGATTTCACGCCCGAAATTCTCGCCGAGGCCAAAGAAATCATCAGTGATTACGATCACGGCCCTCTCTTCACGCCGCCGAGCGAGCGTGGCACGGTCAACCTGCCCGGCTGGGCCGGTGGAGCCAACTGGTGGGGCGCGGCGTTCGACCCGGAAACGGGTCTGTTCTATATTCCGTCGATCACGGCGCCGATCGTGGTGAAGCTGAACGAGCCTGATCCGGCCCGCTCGAACCTGCGTTACGTCCGCGGCGGACCGGCCTTTGCTGGCGGGCTGGACGGCCCGAAAGGCATCCCGCTCTTCAAGCCTCCGTACGGCCGCATCACGGCGATTAACCTGAACACGGGCGAGCACGCCTGGATGATTCCGCACGGCGACGGCCCGCGCAAGAAGATCAGCGAAATCGTCGGTCGCGACGTGGGCCCACTGGGCAGCGGCGGCGGCGGACCGCTTTTGACCAAGACCCTGCTCTTCGTCGGGCAGGGTGCTGCCGGGCGCGGTGGACGCTCGGGCGGAGCGGCGCACTTGTTCCGCGCTTTCGACAAAGCGTCGGGCAAGGTGATCGCCGAAATCCCACTCCCCGGTTCGCCCAGCGGCACGCCGATGACCTACATGGCCGACGGCAAGCAGTACATCGCCATGGCCACGAACGACGGACGCGTGGTCGCCTATAGCTTGGGCGAGTGACCAAGGACCTTTGAAGCTCATGGAAAACTCGCCGCGCGGCGGTCATCGGTTTTCCATCACGTCGCGGCAGGTGACGCTTGCAGCGGGGCTGGCCGTGGCGACGGTGGCCCTGATTGCCGCCGTGCCCGTGGCATTCGGATGGTCGTACAACCACGGCGATCCGGGCTGGATGGAGCTGGGACTGATCTTCTTCATCACGACGATTCCGGCCTGTGGCTTCGCGGCGGTGGGAGTGCTCTTTGGCCAAGGTGTGAAGGCTGCGCTGGGCGGGCTGTTCGTGGGCGTTACGCTGTGGCTGATACTGCGAATCACCCTCGGCTGACGAGAGTCGCCACCACGGAAAGTTCGCAAAACAAGGGTCATGTCCCGACGTGCCGCGGTGATGGTCTGGAACGCATTTCAGCCGGGCGTTAACCTTTAATGATCACTTATGCCCGCACGCAAAGGATATTTGGCCCAAGAGGTTTCTCTATGTCGACACGAATCGCAATTCTGTTTTTTGTCGCTGCCCTCGCCTGCTCGAACGTCGCTTGGGCCCAACTGCCGGCCGATTCGGTGATGCTCGACAAGGTGAAGATTCCTCAGAAGCAAAAGTCGGTCGATCTCTGCCCGGTGTACCTCGTGCCGTCGGACCCGAAGCTGCCGACGTGGGAGTACAAAGGAGTGACTTACCGCGGCAGCAAGCCTGACGCCAAAGAGAAATTCCTGGCCGATCCCGACAAGTACGCCAAGACGGCCGAAAAGGAGCGGTACATCAACAACTTCATGCAGGCGATGAGCATCGTCTGGTGCCCGGTGACCGACGAGATCAGCCCGGGCGGTATGACCCAGTGGAAAAAACTGGGCTACACATGGGAAAGCTGCTGCGCGTTCTGCGACGACAGCGTGACGGATGAGGATTTCCCTGCGGCCGTGAAGAAGCTGCGGACGCGGGCCGAAAAGTCGTATGAGCTGGTAGGCGCCAAATATACCGAAGGGGCCAAGAGCCCTGTCGAAGGGGCGATCAAGAAGCCAACGGCCGAAAAGAACTGATCGTACGCCCGGTTTCGAGGCGTGCCATGCTTTTTCGCCAAAGGCGAATAAGCATGCCGTTGTCATCAAGCGACACTGTCTGGCGCCTCACGACGGATGGACAAGCGCGTTGTCCGTGCCAACCAGTCGGTCTCTGATGGCCCGACGACAACGCTCGGTGCTACCATCCACGCTCCGCTATTTGATCCAACCGGCGACGTCCTTGGCCCAGTACGTGAGGATCATGTCGGCGCCGGCGCGGTGCATGGCCGTCAGCGATTCGAGCACGACCGTGCGCTCGTCGAGCCAGCCACGGCCGGCCGCGGCCTTCACCATGCTGTATTCGCCTGATACGTTGTAGGCAGCCAGGGGCACGCCGGGAAAACGATCGCGCACGCTGCGCAAGATGTCGAGATAAGCCAGCGCCGGCTTCACCATGATGATGTCGGCTCCCTCGGCCAGGTCGAGCTCGACTTCGCGCAAGGCCTGGCCCGGGTCGACGGCCGGGTCCATCTGGTACGTGCGGCGATCGCCGAAAGCCGGCGCGCTTTCGGCCGCGTCGCGGAACGGCCCGTAAAAAGCGCTCGCGTACTTGGCCGCATAGCTCATCACCGGCAAGTGCGCAAAGCCGGCCCCGTCGAGGGCGTGCCGGATCGCGGCGACCATGCCGTCCATCATCCCGCTAGGGGCCACCATGTCGACGCCGGCCTGGGCATGGCTGACGACTTGCTTGGCCAAAAGTGCAAGCGTCGCGTCGTTGTCGACGTCGGTCCGCCCCGTCGCTTGATTCACTACGCCGCAGTGGCCGTGATCGGTGTACTCGCAGAAACAGACGTCCGAGACGATGAGTAAGTCGGGCGTGGCGCGTTTCAGGGCTCGAATCGCCTGCTGCACAATGCCCGACTCGCTGTAGGCGTCGCGACCGAGCGCGTCCTTTTCGGGGGGGATACCGAAGAGAATGACGCCGCCAACGCCGGCAGCCCCTAATTGCTCGGCTTCGCGTACCATCTCATCGATCGAAAGCTGGAACACGCCCGGCATCGCGCCGATTTCCTGGCGGATATTGTTACCCGGACGTACGAAGAGAGGCTGGATCAGCCGCTTCGGGTCAAGCCGCACCGCCCGCACCATTTCGCGCAACCGCGGATGCTGCCGCAAACGGCGCAAGCGCGTGGTGGGGAAACCGGGTTGCGAGGGCTGCGGGTTGCTCATGGACGCTTTCGGGCAAATGTTCATTGCGTGGGGGGCGAACTCTTATGATGGTCTGCCGCCGTGCGGGCCGCCAGACCGGCCCTGGCACGTTCGACCACGGGGGTTGCCCACGGCTTGTCGCTGTAGAGCTTGATAATGGCCTCGCGCATCTCGCGCGCCGCCGCAGGATCGGTGCTCGCAAGCGCGTCGGCCGTATCCAGCCTCCCTTGCAACACTTGCACGTCGTAGCGCGATCGCTCATCGATTTGAGCTTGCAATTGCGCCAATTGCTGGCGCGCCAGTTTCAACGACTCCTGATCGGCCGGCAGCAGCCCGCCGTCGTTGTCATAAAGTGCCAGAAGCGCCTGCAAACGTTCCGCGGCCAACTCGGGGTTGAGCTTCGCGAGAGACATGGCTTCCAGGTAGCCCCGATCCACCAGCGACGCATTTTCTACGGCGGCGGTCGAGCGGGCGCGGCGTTCGGCCTGGCGACCGGCGCGATATAGGCGGATCGCTTCCCGATGCTGCTTAACGATCGGAGCACGCGGATCGTCGGGATAATGGGCGAGAAACGACTCGATATCGCGATCGGCCGCCTGCAGCGACGCGACGTCGCCGGGAACGACGGTGTTTTCGATCCGCGCGTACATCCGATCGGCCGACGCCGGCTGCATCATCCACCAGGTGCCGGCCGCCAATGCCGTCACCGCAATGCCGAGGGCGACCGTCTGCAAGACATTCCGCGGCGTCGCGTGCTCGCGCGGAGCGTCGGTGCGGCGGTGTTCTTCTTCCGAAACGGTTACGAAGCTTGAGGCGGGCTTCTCGGTTGCAGCCGGGGCCGTCGGCACGCCGGCCCGCTGCTCCCCGGTTTTGGCCGCGGTAACCGACACCAGGTCGATCGTCGCCTTGAGCGCCCGTTCATGGCGCGCGGCTGCCGTAAGCTCGTGAGGACCGGCCGGCGGCGTAAGCTCGTATTCGCCGGAATCAGCGTCCGACGCTGCGTCCTGGTCTTCCGGCACTACCGGCTGCCCGGGCGCGGTCATCGTGGCGCTCGACACGCTGACGATCGGCGGTTGCGTAATGTCGCGCGTGGGCGCGGAGAGCGAAGGCTCGATGCGCTGCGACAGGCCGTGCCGCATCGCTTCCAGTCGGCGCGACAAGACCATGGCCGTCGCGATGCGCTGATCGGGATCCTTGATCAGCAAGTCGGAAATGATGACTTGCAGTTCCTCCGGCACATCGGGAGCGTACCGGCGCACGGGGTCCGGCTCGGCAAAACGCTGCAATTGCAACATCTCGAGCAGTGTCGCGGCCTTAAACGGCGGCCGGCCCGCCAGCAGCGTGTACATCACGCCGCCCAGGCTGTAGAGGTCGCAGCGCGGCGTGATCGGGCGTCCGTCGGTCTGCTCCGGGGCCATGTATTCGGCGGTGCCCAATACGCCGCCGACGGCCGTCAGGCCTGTCGAGCCAAACAGCTTGGCGATGCCGAAGTCAGACAGCTTGACCTGTCCCTCTTGCGAGACGAGCAAGTTGGCCGGTTTGATATCGCGGTGAATGACGCCACGGTCGTGCGCGTGTTTGAGGGCCCGGCACGTTTGAATGGCATAGTCCGTGACTTCGCGCCAGGCGAACTTTCGGCCCGCCTGTAGATCGTCTTCCAAGCTGCGGCCGACGATCAGCTCCATGGCGTAGAAGAGGTGGTTGTCCTCTTCGCCAAAGCCGTACAGGCGAACGATATTCGGATGGCGCAACTTGCGCAGCGTTTCGATCTCGGATTTGAAACGCTCGCGAAAGCCGTCATCGTGGGCGAGCGTCGCGGAGAGAATCTTGATGGCCGCCGGCTCGCCCGTATCGCGCAGGATGCCTTCGTAGACGGTCCCCATGCCGCCCCGTCCGAGCTGGCGATTGATTTTGTACGGGCCAAGTTGCTCGATTTGCATGGTCCGACCGCACGGCGACAAAGGAGTCGAATTCTCGCAGCGAGACTCGCACCGGCTGCGCGAGCATCGCGCGGCGAACTGGCCCGGCGACTTACCCCGCTTGCAGCTGCGAACTTCCCCTCCTGCTAATCTAGCCCCGAACGAGGGAAGCAGCCAGCACGTTCACATTCCGATGGCTGACGAGGGGTGCATGATTAGAGTCTAATTGCGGGCTCGAATTCATTTGTGGTGCAGGCGTCCCGCCTGCCCCTCAGGAGAACTGCAAAGTCTGTAGCCAGGGTCTGCGACCCGGAAGCGGCACGTGAAATCCCGGCCCTCACAGAGGCCGGCTACAGAAAATTCGCGCGCAGAATCTCAACTTTGCAGTTCTCTTGGCCCGCCGCCGGCCATCCTTGCGAGAAACGGTCCGCAGGCCGATAATCGCCGGCTCGCCGGTGCGGCTTGTGTCGGCGTCCACTGAATCGGCAACAGGAATCCACAGAAGTGTCCAACGACTATCTGACCCTTGCGCGCAACGAGAACCAGGCCCGCGGTATTGCTCAGTATGCGATCGACTTTCTCGGCGGGCGGTTCACCGGCCCGGCCGAATCGGTCTATCGGATGGTGGAGCGATTTCATCTCGACAGCATCGCCTGCGGCGTCTCGGCACTGGCTTGCGGCACGAACGCCCCCACGGTGCTGCGGCGCGAGGCGCTGGAATACAAAAACCCGCAAGGCGTGCCCTGCCTGGGCTCGACCGAGCGCGTGATGCCCGAGAAGGCGGTGCTGGCCAATAGCTCGGCGGTGCGCGAGTGGGATTCGAACGGCACGAACTTCGGCTACAACCCGGCCCGTGGCTACACGCGTGGCGAATTCGGCCACAACGACTTCTATCCCGTGGCGGTCGCCGCGGCGCAGTTGCGCGGACTTGACGGCCGGCAGACGCTGGCGGCGATGATCGCGCTGGATGAGATTCGCGGTCGCCTGGCCGAGGTCTTCGCTCTGAAGGATTACAAGATCGACCACGTCGTACACGGGGCGATTGGCTCGGCCGCCGTCTATGGCGCGATCATGGGCGCCACGGTTGATCAGATCGAATCGGCCATCGGCATGGTCGTGGCACATTACATTCCCTTTCGTGCCATCCGGGCGGGGCATCAATTGTCGGACTCGAAGGGGGCATCGGCCGCGATCAGCACCGAGGTGGCCGTGCTGTCGATGCGCCGCGCGATGCGCGGATTCGTCGGTCCGGCCGATATCTTCCGCAATCCCGAGGCGATCTTCTGCCTGTTCGAAAAGCCCAAATCGCGCGACACCAGCCCGTTCGATCTGACGCTATCGACGGCGGGCGAAGATTTCGCCGTGATGGGGATGCATTTCAAGCTGGGACTCTACGAGCATCAATCGGCCGGGGCGCTGCAGGGCATTCAGGACTTGCTCGCGGCCAATCCGCAATTACTGGCGGATGAAAGCCAGTTGAAGCGGGTGAAGATCGCGATTTACGAGCCAGCTTTTCACATCATCGGCGATCCGGCCAAGCGCGATCCGCACACTCGGCAGAGCGCCGATCATTCGATGGTTTACATCATCGCCACGCTGTTGCGCAAGGCGTTCGAGCAGCGTCGCTCGGGCTGGCAGGAGCTGATGCTCGTGCCCGAGGATTACAACGACAAGAGCCTGTACCACCCGCTGACGCGCAAGATCATGGAGCGGATCGAATTCGTACACGGCGGCGCGGACTACGACGCGAAGTATCCGGACGGCATCCCCACGTCGATCGAGATCGAGCACGCGACGCTCGGCACGCTCTCAAGCGGCCTGGTGATGTACCCCGAAGGGCACGCCCGCAACGCGAGCGGAAATCTCGACAAGCTCCTGGCGCACAAGTTCCGCCTGCTGGCCGGGCTGGGGGTGCGCGACGTCGATGCGCTGTACCAGCGCTTCACTGGCTTGGCCAACAAATCAGCCGACGAGATTGCCCGCCTCTACGATTTCGAGATCCTCGAGCGCGGTGGGTTTTGAGCGTTTCTTTGGCTTGTCGTTCCAGTTGATGCGCTCGGCGTCCCAAGTACGCTGCATCACCAGGAATAAGAACGAGGCGGTCCACGTGATCAGGATCAGCCCTGTCAGGGCTTCGACCGAGATCAAGAGCCGTATGCTGGCGTGTGTGGACGTTTCATCACCCAGGGTGGTATAAGCAACGGCCGATTGATACCACGGCTCGAAGAATCGTTCGTCGGGTTGCCACACCTTTCCGTTGTGCAGGTATTCGAGCACCCGGATGCCGACGGCAAAGCTGCTGATCTCGAGAATATGCGCGTGGATGGCGATCAGCACCATGCAGCCGATGGCCCACCAGTGCGCGCGTTTGAACCAACGATCGAGCGTCCGCGACAATACGACGAGCGTGCCTAGGTGGATGCCCACACAGGTGACGACGGCGACAACGGCGACCAGAAAGGCAGCGAACGGCATCGGCAAAAATACATTTCGGGGTGCAACGAAGAACCGGTAAAGTATTGGTCGCGATTCGCGTTTTGCAATTTCGCCCTGCGTGACTGTCGGAGAGGCCAATCATGCGAGCATTGGGAGCGGCGAACCGTGTCCTGGTGCGCCTGCGGCGCTACCGTTTCACGTTGGCTGGTCTGGCGTTAATCCTGTGTACTCTCGCAGACGCCGTTCGGGCGGCCGAAGGGGCACCTTTTCCCACCGTGACCCTCGAGCTGGGCAAGCTGACGGCTTCGTTTCGGGATAATTCCGAATCGCCGCAAGTCCTCAGCGGTGTCGATGCGCTGTTCAGCCGGGGGGCCAGATATTTCGACGCTTTCGACCCCGACACGAAGGGGGCGTCGGCCGGCTTGAATTTCGAGCACATCATCGCCGGCCATGCCAGCCCCAACAACATGTTCACGCCGCGGCACGGCAAGTATCAACTGTTCTGGGTGCCGGGCAGCAAAAGCGTGCGACTCGTTCGCCGCGCCGAGGACGACCCCTGGAAAGTCGACAGCACGATGACTTACACGCTGGCCGAGCCCTATAGCATTGACGTCGACTTTCGCTGCACGCCGCGCGACGCGAGCTTATTTGCACCGCGCGGCTACGCGGTCTTCTTCTTTGCCGACTATATGAACAGCGTGCCTGACGTGGCGCTGCACTTTCGCGGCGTCGACGCCGAAGATACGGCCGAGCATTGGATCACGGCCGAGGCGCCGCCGGGACACGCCGACTACAACAGTGGCGGGACGTACCGGCACCGCGACGCGGCGCCGCTGGAATACGACGCGGATCACAACTTCAAGCTCAATCTCTGGAGCTACGACAACCCCCGCTTCACAAAGCCCTTCTATTACGGCCAGGCGTTTCACAACATGGTCTTTATGCTCATGTTCGATCGGGACCATACGACCGAGGACGAGATTCGCTTCAGCCTGTTCAAGTTCAAGCTTCCCAAGCTCTCGCGGCCCGCCTGGGACTGGCAGTACGTCGTTCACCACGTCGAGGCGGGGCGAGAATATGGCTTCCGCGCCCGGTTGGTCTGGAAGCAGTTCGTCAATGCGGCCGATTGCCAGGATGACTACGAACACTGGCTCAAAAAACTGGGCGAAGCACACGGCCCATCGCAGGGTGAGTGACGATTCATTCCCGGCACTCGGTCAATTTCACAGACGCCTTCCGCGGCCGGAAAGCATCGCGGTTAGCCGAGGAACGCCCGCCGTATTTCGTTGATATAGCGTGGGCATTCGACGAGCGGATCGGTCGGCTCTTCGAATTCGAGCACGATGTAGCCGCGGTAGCCGGAGTCGGTGAGAATCTGCGCGAGCCGCTTCAAATCAGCAGGCCCGCGCTTGCCGCCCGCCGGCTGCATGGAAATCTTCACCTGCACGTTGATCGCGTAGGGAGCGAGCCGGGCCAGGTCGCCGTACGGATCGGGCGTGTTGAAATTGCCCGTGTCCAGGTTCACGCCGAACCAGGGGCTCTTCACGTCGCGCACCAGCGTCAACAGGCCGTCGGCCGTGGCCGTCAGGCCGCCGTGGTTTTCGAGCGCTAAATACACCCCATGCTCGCCGGCGTACTGGCAGGTCTCTTCGATACCGGCGACCGCCAGCTTGTGAGCTTCTTCGACGCTCGCTCCTTGTTGCGCGTGACCCGAGAAAATGCGAATCACCGGCGCGCCGAGAACCTCGGCCCGTTCGATCCACCGCTTCACGTCTGCGATCTGCTCGTCACGCTTCGGCCCCGGCGGTACGCAGAAATCATTGCCCACGGCCGTGCCGGAGATGTCAAGCCCCAGGTCGAACGATCGTTGCTTGAGGTGGCGCAGATACTCGTTCGTCGGATCCTTGGGAAAGTAGTACGACGTCAGCTCGGTCCCTTCCAACTGCATCTTCGCGCAGTCGGTTAGAAAATCCTCCAGCGACAGCTTGGGGGGCTTGGCCGTGAGCAGGTCGCGATAGCTGTAGGCGGCCAGGCTGAACTTGAACTTCGCGCCACCGACCCGGCGGATTGGCTCGATCGCTTGCGCCAACGGCAATCCGCAATATGTCGCAGCGCCCGCGGCGCCTGCAGCGGCCAGCGCGGTGCGCAAGAAGTCACGTCGTGCGCAAGGAGCGTTCATGGGCGGCAATCTCCCGCTGTGCTGGGAAACGTGAGCAAGGACCCGCGTGAAAGCCGCGGGAGGCCGCTATTGTAGAAGTCGTCCCAGGCCGCAACAACCAGCGAAGGTCCGCAGCGAGCCGGGCGTTAGAAAGCTCATGCCGGCGATGACCATGATCGTGGCAAAGGGGGCCAGGCCCGTCGCCACGGCGAACAGACCCCACACCGCGACGCTCGCGGCGACCAACAGGGGCGCCACCAGGCGGTTCCAGGCCAGCACGAGGAACAAGGCCTCGAACAGCACGAACGAATGCGTCCAGGCGTTCACGAGCCAGGGATGCGCGTGCAGCCAGACGAGGTCGGTCATCGCCGATTCGCGTCGCCCGACGATCCACCACATCGCCGTCCCGTCCCACCACGGCACTTCGTTCAATTGCGCGAGCAACATCATCCCGTACACGAGCGCCAGATGTACTTGAATCAAACGCGCTGGCACGGTCGCGGTCCAAGTTGCACGAGATTCGGTTTCGGCCGGCGCGCTACTGGTTTTCCGCCGCGCGAGCCAGCGGTCGACCGATAGATACGCTCCGCACGGCGCCAAGCACAGGTAGAACATGACGAAAGTCAGCACCGGCTCGAACTCGGTCGTTACGACGAAGGACCGATGAAAATACGACAGCAGTACGATGAGTGACAGAATCGACGTCACGCGCGTGAAGAGTCCGACGGTGAAAAGTCCCAGCACCGCGATGCCGACCAGATGAGCGGCCCACAGCTTGCCCGGCGTATCGAGCCAGTAGAAATACGACAGGCTATAGAAATCGCCGCGGAGTTGCGTCACGCTATCGCGTGCCAAGAGCCCGTCCGGACTGAGCAGCCACTCGAGGTCGGGCGTATACGTGAGCACCGTGTAGATCGCCAGCAAGCCAACCAGCACGCGCATCACGGACAACACGAGCGGATCGGTCGGGGTAAACCAGAAGCGATTCCACGCCTGACCAAAGCGCTCGGTGAGCTCGCGAAAGTAATCACCAAGGGCGGCACCGAGAGCGGACGTTTCTCCCGCATGCGGCGCGCGCGCGGGCGGGGTACCGGGCGCTCCCACGCGGGCGGCGGGCCGGTTTTGTTGCCCTGGGGTTGTGGTCTTCTGATTCATGGCGATTTCGGAGGAGGCGCCGTGTCGCGGGCCGGCTCCTTCTTCAGCAGTTCCACCTGACCGTCGGCCAGAAACGCCCGCACGTCATACGCATCCTTGAAGTTATTGCGCGTGTCCTGCTCGGGCTGATACTCTTCCATGACCGGCGGCGTGAGCTCTCCGCGGCAACGAATTTCGACTGCTTGCGCGTCATAAGCTCGGAGCAATCCGCCGGCGATCGCTTGTGCGAGCAGCTCGAGATTGCGGGGTTCTGGCGCGGTCTCGCTGGCAAATGTCGCCAATTGCTTGGCGAGTGCCTGATAGCGATGATAACGCTGATGGGGCCGCATATCGGCGTTCGGAAACTCGACCGTCTCCGTCGCGCCGTCCGCGCCTTTGAGCGTGGCCGTCAGCTTGTAATCGATGTCCAGGTCGCCGCCCGGTTCGTTGCCGCGCGTGAAATAGAACGAGTACGGCAGGTCCATGCCCAGGATCTGTCGGTATTGCCGCAGGCCAGGCAGCCGCGCCATCGCCACTTCGAGCTGCGAGGGAACTTCGCCCGAGAGAATGCCGATCAGAAGTGCAAAAAGGTGCACGAAGATCAGAAAGCTTACCAACGACCGCACACCCTCACTGGGCTCGCCAGTGACACCCGAGGTCGCGGAATTTGTTGAGACCGTTGCCATGAATCGGGGCTGTCGAAGTCACGTGGCGAAAGCCGCAGACCGAGGTGTTGCGGCACTTGCTGCTAGCATACAGAAAGATCGGTAGGCCGCCCGCGCGACTGGAATAAATCGCCGACTTTCACTGCTTTGCCGCGTGCCACGATCGACCGAGTGCTAGGGGTGTGGGCGACACAGGGAGAGGCGCATGAAATAAGCCGAGCCTCTCCAGGCGGAGAGGCTCGGCTTCACTTGTAAGATCCGTCGCATCCGGTTGATCTCTCGATTGCCGGATGTCTACCTTCGGCGCCGTCTACCTATCCGTAAGTCCGATTGGAATCATTCCACGCGAACGGCCAACCCGAGCGAACTTAGGTCGCGGCGGGAGCCGGAGGAGGGGTCTCAGCCGGAGCGTCAGCGGCCGGGGCGCTACCGCCGCAGCCACCGTTGCAGGCCGGAGCCGAGCAACCACCGCAGCTGTTGCCGTGGCAGCCGCAGCAACGGCTACGCAGACGGTGCAACAGACCGCAGCAGCGATGACGACCGTGGCAGCCACAGCAAGCCGGAGCACTGCAACCACCGCAGTCCGAAGCCGAGCAACCACCGCCGCAGCTGCCGCCGTCACAGGCGCAGCCACCGCAGCCACGATGACGGAAACCAGCCGAAGCCTTGTTGTCGGCGCCCACGAGGGCAATGCCGACCATCGCGAAGAACATCGCGATGCCGAAAAACAATGCACGATTCATTCTCACTCCTCCCACTAAACAGGTACCGTACCGAAAGGGTTGTGACCCAAACTATTAGCCGTCCAACTCTGTATCCATCCCCAGTCGCGACGGCCGACAATTGGGGCGGGACCTTCGGACCAAATCCTTGTACCTTCTCCTGCTGACGCTAGCTTAGACCTCGGTTGGACTTTAACGATCAACCGGTCAAGCGTGGCGTAATAGGCTAGGCCGGTTAAGTTAACACTGACGATTTCGTTGTCAAGGACCAAAACGGAAGGATAGAAAGAGGCGGGATTCTGGGCTGATCTGCGAAGATCGTTGTTGCTGAACTATAGACCAGAATCAACGCAAGGCAGGAAAGTTGGGTAATTTTTACCAGCGCCGACGCGTCTTTACCACACGGCTTGCCGTGAATCGACAGAAATAACGGCCATCAAAGAGATTATGGGCCGATCGTTTGGCAGCCAGAGGGGCTGCACGAAGGAGCGGAAAAATCGATCGAGGCGGTTTTTCCCGCGATTTTCGTCGTTTTATCGCGGCTCGCGCGACCTGCTACTGTCGCAAAACATTGCCATCGTTGGGACGGGCTGCCTTTTGCGCAGGCGGCTGCGTGCCCTGCAGTCGAGGGTTTGTGGCGTTGGCGGCCGGCGTTTGAACCTTCGCCGCGGGGGCCTGAACCTGCGCGGCCGGCGGCGGAGTTTGCGCGGCGGGAACTGGCCCCTTGCCACCTTGCGCGCGACGTTGCATCTCGGCCTCGGCCATTTGCTGCTGCTGCATCATCTCTTCGGGCTTCTCGAAGTCGAGCAGCAAGGGGGGCTCGTTCGGGAAAATCGTCGTCGCCATGCCGGCAATGCGCCAGCCCTGCGGATCAAGTCGCAGCGCCCAGATGATTTCGTCCGTGTGCGGCTGGCCGTCTTCCCCCACGTCGGTCCACTTACTTGCGACGTGCGCCAGTTCATCCTTGACGACGTATTCCACTTCGCCGACTTCGAATTTCGCCGTGTCGCTTCCTGGCGGTGCCACGACCAACTCATGCTTTTGGGTCTCGGTGCGCGCGACTTCGGTCAACATCTGCGAAGCCAGGTCATCGTTGCCGGTGCGGATCGCCTCCAGGAACGTATGCACGACTTCGTTCGGTTTTGCGGCGGCTGACGGCGAAGCGCCGCCGCTTGCAGCCGTGGTCGGCGCAGCGGAATCGCCCGAATTGCAACCGATCACGAAGGCCAGGCAGCCGGCGCCAGCGGCCACGAATATGCGTCGACAATCCATGTCGTGTGTCTCCATCCTTGAAGCACCCGTCGAGCCGGCCTCTTGCCAGCCACGGGTCAGATTAGCGGGGCAGAGTTTGCCACGATCATTACGATGGGTCAAGACGAGACCCGCCCCCGGGACCGGCGTACCTTCATATCGACCGGAAATGAGCCGATCATGTGCTAGCGTGGCGGCGCGAGCGTTACCTCGGTGCGGACCTCTTCGCTGCCCCGCTTAACGACAACCGGCACCTTGTCGCCCCCCTTGAATTTCCGCAGGGCGTTGTCGAAATCTTCCAGATTACCAATCTTGCTGTCACCCAGCTTGACAATGATGTCGCCCCCTTTCAGGCCCGCCTTGTCGGCGGGGCTGTCCTTGGTGGCCCCGCTGATGGCATAGCCCGGTTCTTCCTGACCAAAATCAGGGATGCTGCCGAAATACGGGCGATCACCATCGCCACCGGCACGCTCGCTGCTCTTGGTTTCGACGTACGTCGGCCGCGCGTCGGATTCGGCAAGCGCAGCGGCCGTGGCGGCTACGATCTCGGCGACGCGCCGCATGCCCGGCACGTTGATCTTGTCGAAATCGTCGCTGGGCCGGTGATAATCGCTGTGCAGGCCGGTGAAATAGTGCATGACCGGTATTTTCTTCGCGTAGAAGGACGAATGGTCGCTGGGGCCGCTCCCCCCTTCCTTCCGTGTCAGGTCGAACCCGAACGCCTGGTTCAGCCGGTCGATGATTGGGCCGAACTCTGGCGCCGTATTGATCCCTTGGATGATCAACTTTTCGTCCTTCAGTCGGCCGACCATATCCATGTTCAGCATGGCGACGGTGTTTTCCAATGGAAACAGCGGCTCTTTGCAGTAACGGGCACTGCCGATCAGCCCTCGTTCTTCGCCGGTAAAAGCGATGAACACCACGCGGCGCGGTAACTTCTTCTCGCGCGTGGCCAGGATCCGCGCCACTTCCAGTAGCGCTGCCGTGCCGGAGCCATTGTCGTCGGCGCCATTGTGAATCTGTTTGCCGTCGTTGACGAACGACCCCTCGCCGCCGAAACCAAGATGATCGTAGTGGGCTCCGACGACGATCGTCTCGTCGGCCTTCGGCCCCTCGCCCTCGAGAACGGCTACGACGTTTTTCACTTCCGCTTCGCGGCGGATCACGTTGATCTCGCCGGTTAATCGCCAGCCAGTCAACTCGCGGCTATGCGGCGTCGGCCCCTTGTCGATCTCGTGCTCGAGCTGATTCAGGCTCGTGCCGAGGGCCTCTTTCAACAAGCGATCGACGACCGCCCGCTGGCAATGCACCACGGGAATGTGCGACGGATCGCCGCCGCCAGGAGCGTTGAAGGGAAGCAGCGGATCAAGCACGTCGCCCAAGTTCTTGTTTTGCGTCTGGAGGTCTTCGATTAAATCGCTGAGACGCTTTTGATGCGCCGCGGCTTGGGCCAGCGTGGGCTTTTCGATTTTCTGAAACTCGGCCTGGGCTTCGGTAACTGCGGCGACGGCGGCTTTCAGTTGCGGACGGCGGGGTTCGATGTTCTTCTCGATGCCGGCCTCGGAACTGACCAGAATTACCGCCGCAGCGCCGTGCTCGTAAGCGTTCGATACTTTGCGCGACATCGGGGCATAGAGCGAGTGCTCGGAGTTGCCCAGCGCCGGGTGCGCGGTTCCCTCTTGCGGCAAGCGCCGCAAAATAACGACGGCTTTTCCTTCTACGTCGAGGCCGGCGTAGTCGTCGTAGTCCTTGTCTTTCGCGGTCACGCCATATCCGGCGAACACCAGCGGCACGTCGAGAACCGACGAGCTACCCATGGCCAGCGGCGTAAAATCAGCACTCAACTTCAATTCGATCGATTTGTCCTTGGACGCCGCTGGCGCGGCGAACGACAGCACGTTGGGTTCGCCCATTTCCGAGCCGATCGGCATTTTGAACTTCTGAAACGGCGTACCGTCATAGAGCTTCGTATTGAGCCCCAGCGCAGCGAACTGTTCGGCCAGGTAATCGGCGGCTTTATCGATTCCGGCCGTGCCGACACCCCGCCCCTCGAGTGCGTCATCCGAAAGATAGCGCGTGCTGTCGGCCAGCCGCTTCTCGGCCGAAGCCACGGCCTCGGCTTCGACGGCCCGCACGATCCGCACGGGGGCGGCCGCGACGAGCGCTACGAGCAGCAACCCGGCGACACCTGCGACCCGATCAGAACGACGAGCGAACCGCAAAATGTTCGACCGCGGTTGCGGTCCACGATGAATTACAATCATGAGGGTTTCGATCTCGAGGAGAAGTTACGGTAGGAAGCCTGCCCCAACGGCCCAAAGTGAAGGGAGTCCTTGTTCGGCGCGCAGGCGGGAACCAATCTGATGTACGCAAGCAAGCACAGCTGTGGAGCGCGCCAGAGGTAGCGCAGATCGTAGTCGACATGCGCTATCTCATGAAATTCTCAGTGGTTGCGAGAACTTCGTCAAGCTGCCGGATGGTGTGGCGTGGCGGCTCGCGTGGCCCGGTTCGATTGCGTCGGAAAATCGCTTTTGACACGTCCGCCCGCCGTCGCTATGCTCCCGACCCTCATGGAACGTTACTGCCGTGTAAGGGCCGTCGGGCTGTCGCCAGCCCCGGAACCGCAGGCGCGTGGGCGGTAACGTTCGACGTCGGGGGGGTCAGTGGTTGCTGGCGGCGGCGACCAAAAGTGCGGGTTCCCACCAATGCCTGCCCGCATGCCGACACGGAGCGACTCCTTGGTCCCTCGCTATAGCGTGTTGATCGTCGATCCTTTGGAAGAGACGCACGAGGTTCTACGCACGGCGCTGGAACCGCGCGGCGTGCGCGTGCTCGCGACGGGCGAGCCGGCGCTGGGCCTGGCTTTGGCGCGCAAGCATGTTCCGCATCTGATCGTGCTGGACCTCGAGCATCTGGCCGCCGGGCCGGCCGAAATCGCCGACGATTTTGCGGCCCAATCGCGTGCCCGAGCGACCCCACTCTTATTACTCGGGGGCCGCGGTCGCCGCAGCGATCTGCTCCCCCCCGGAGAGTTCGTCCGCAAACCCTACCACTACGGTCCGCTGATTCGTAAAATCGAAGAACTGCTGGCCAGCTACCAGCAGTCGGTCGCCCGAGCCGCCTGAAAGGGGGCAAGACCGCGGATCGTCGACGCCAGGGATCGCCGTGACGTGCCGCGTTAGATTTCTTCGGTACGTGCTGGCGCCGCCGCCGCAACTCCCTCGTGCCAAGGCGCTACGCGGACAGTTTGCCGCGACTGCGTGAGTTGGGGTCAATCCTGCCCAGTTCGACCGGCCCTGCCGAGAGGCTTGCATGGGGCCGCTCGTGGAGTCGCGCCGTGCCTTCGCTGTTCGTTTTTCGAGGCAACGACCAGGGGATGCGCTTCGAGCTGTCTTCCGACACTCTCGGCATCGGCCGCGATACGGCCAATGACGTCCAGATTCACGATACCGAAGTTTCGCGCCGCCACGCCGAGCTACGCCGCAGCGGCCTCGGCTACCTGCTGGTGGATCTGGGCAGTTCGAACGGCACTTACGTCAACGGCGTACGCATTACGACCCATTCCTTGGCCAGCGGCGACCAGGTCCAGGTCGGCAGCAGTCAGTTGCTGTACACGGCGATTCCCAGCGGCGCCGAAAGCGATATCGCCCAGAAAATCGACATCATCGCCCGGCAGCAGGCCGACGACCGCTCGCGCATCGTTCGCTCGATGAGTCACGAGGCGGGCAGCCACCTCTACGACCCGGAATCGGACATTCCGGCCAACATGCGGCTGGCTCACGGCGGTAACCACTTGCAGGTGATGTACCGCACGGCCCTGGCCGTGAGTCATACGCTCGATATCGACCAGTTGCTCGATCGGATCATGCGGCTGATTTTCGATTGGGTCGAGGCGGACCGTGGCTGCATGATGCTCGTCGACCCGGCCAGCAAAGAGCTCATCCCGCGCGTGCGCCACAACCGCAAGGGGCGCGGCGGCAACGACCGCATCGCGATCAGCCAGACGATCCTCGATTACTGCATGCAGCGCAGCGAGGGCGTGCTCACCAGCGACGCCCGCGAAGACGACCGCTGGAACCCCGCGGCCAGCATCGTGCGAGCCGGCGTGCGCGAGGCGATTTGCGTTCCGATGGCCGGCCGCTATGGCATCGTCGGCGTCATCTATATCGACACCATGTCGAGCCCGCAGCAGCTCAGCCTGCGTTCCGGGGCCAACAAGTTCAACGACGACCACTTGAAGTTGATGATCGCCATCGCGCATCAGGCGGCGCTGGCCGTCGAGGACACGCAATATTATTCGGCGATGGTGCAGGCCGAGCGGCTGGCGGCCGTCGGGCAGACCGTGGCCGCGCTGTCGCACGACATCAAGAACATTCTGCAAGGCATTCGCGCCGCCAGCTTCCTGATCAAAGATGGACTGGCGCGGACCGATGAAAACATGGTCCGCAAAGGGTGGGAGTTCGTCGAACGCAACCAGGAGAAGATCTCGAACCTGGTGATGGACATGCTCACGTTCAGCAAGGAACGCGAGCCGGACCTGGTACCCGGCGACTTGAACCAGGTGGTGGCCGACGTGGCCGAGTTGGTCAAAGCCCGGGCGAGCGAAAAAGGTGTGGAACTACTATGGCAGCCGGCCGACGAGCTGCCCACGTTGACGTTCGATCCTGACGGCATTCACCGTGCCGTTTTGAATGTCGCGACCAACGCCGTCGACGCCTGCGCCGCGGCGGCCAGCGACGAGGAGGACGAATCAGCCGACGCGAAAGCGCGGCCACCGGGTCGCGTGGTGATTTCCACCTCTTTCGACATGGCCGAAAGCGTGGCCCGCATCACCGTCGAGGACAACGGTACTGGCATACCGCCCGAAGAGCTGAAGAATATTTTCTCACTCTTTGTGTCGCACAAGGGGAGCCGTGGCACCGGCCTGGGCCTGTCGGTCAGTGAGAAAATCGTGAAGGAACACGGCGGCCGGATCACGGTCGAAAGCGAGGTGGGCGCCGGCAGCCGTTTCACGCTGGAATTGCCAGCGCTATTGCCCGATGTTCCGCGGCCCACGGCGGAACTGCAGATACCGCCACCGGCGAAGTGACGCGACTGGCGGCGCTGCGTTTCGCTTACGGTAAACCCGGCGCGACATCCGGCCCGAAAGGTGCCAACATGCGGTTTCCCTGGTTTCGTCGAAAGGAAGTGGCCCGGCTACCCGAGAAGTTTCGGGCGGAGCAGCTTCATTTTCTTGGCGAGCACGACGGTGCGCCCGAACGTGAGCTCAAAGATAAATTGATCCAGCTCTTCGAACGACGAAAGGACATCCAACGAGCTTATCTTGCCATAACACAATATGAGGACATCGAGAGCATTAACGTGGCACTCTGCATTCGAGCGAAATGGGGGCGACACCCGCTATTGCGTGAGATCGGTCAAGTATTTTCGTCCATCTTCAACGCCGAGGAACATCTTGACATCTTGTATCTGACGGAAGAGCAGGAAGAACGGCTTAGTAGGGTATGTCGGCCATTCTGGAACGCATGGCCGTAATTGGGCGAGGTTGCGGTTCGCGGTAAGCGGCGGATTTTGGTAGACGAGGCGAAACCGGTCCATCGGGTTGCAGGGTATAATTGCCACATGGCATATGTCGAGCGGCAACATATCGAGATTTCCCCTGGGACTTGTGGCGGCAAGCCGCGCATCGCGGGCCACCGTGTGCGCGTGCAAGACGTCGTGATCTGGACCGAGCAAGGCCGATCAGCCGAAGAGATCGTCGCCCATATTCCGTCGATCAAAATCGCCGACGTGTATGCGGCTCTAGCCTTCTACCACGACCACCGCGAGCAGATCGACGCGGACATTCGTGAAGAGATCAACGTCGCCGTGCGATTGAAGTCGGAGACGCGGTCAAGCACTCTTGACCGGCTGCGGGGAGGCGATGCCGACACCGATCTCCTTTCATCTTGATGAGAACGTTACGACGATCGTTGCCGCCGCGCTACGGAGGCGAGGGATCGATGTCACGACTACCGCCGAAGCCGGCTTACTTGCGGCATCGGATGCAGAGCAACTCGCATACGCTCTGCTCGCAAAGCGCGTGCTCATCACGCGCGATGACGATTTTCTGGTTCTTGCAGCATCAGGAACTCCACACGCCGGGTTGATCTATTGGTCGCCACACCACGAGCGACTCGGCGAGGTCGTGAATCTGCTAACACTGCTCTGGCGCTTGGAGTCAGCCGAGGAAATGTTCGCGCGAATCGAGTTTCTGTAACTGCAATCAATCATTCCGCACGCCCGCGATTTAACCGAACGAGCTTTGCCCACGTCCGCCCCTGCCCGCATCGACGCCTACGAATGGGTTTTCGATCTTCTCTTCACCGACCGTTGTTGCCGGGCCGTGCCCCGGAAAGACAATCGTGTCGTCGGGCAACGTGAAGAGATGCTGGTGAATCCCCCGGGCCAGCGCCTCGAAGCTGCCGCCGGGAAAATCGGTTCGCCCGATGCTGCCGGCGAACAGCACATCGCCACCGAAGACCATAATGGGCCGGAGCGCCCGCGCGATGAACACCATGTGCCCTGACGAATGGCCAGGAATCGTACGGGCTTCAAAGTCGAATCCGGCCACCGAGTACGTCTGACCCTCATCGAGCAAAATGTCCGCCGGTGGGGTAACCAAAGGCGCGCCGAAACTGGCCGACAGGTTCAAGTCAGCGTTCGTCAGTTTCGGTGCCTCTTCGCGCCCGATCACGATGGGGACCTCGGGCCAGCGCTCTTTCATCGCCACGTTCCCGACGATATGGTCCGCGTGGCCGTGGGTAATCAAAAAGGCCGCTGGCACCCGTCGTTGCTCTTGGATGTAGGCGAAGATCTTCTCCGGCTCGAAGCCCGGGTCGACCACAACGCAGTCGTTGCGCCCTTCAAAATGCGCGATGTACGAGTTTTCGGCGAAAGGTGCGGAAACGATTGTCGCGATAGTCGGCTGCGGCGGCTGCACTCGGTATTCCTCGAACGTGGTTAATCGTATAGTCTGCCCAGGCAGCAGGCGCTTTGGGGGCGACGACTGCTAGCACCGCGTAGCCCAGACGATCGTGTCGACCGGCTCAGGCATTGTAAATTCCGCACCAGCGATTGGCGATAACTACCCATGACAGCATCCCCGCATCGCCCGCCGCTTGCTGCGCACGAATTTCGAGAATCTGCCGACAGGCAGTGACCTTAGGCAAAAGCTCGACTGATCGCGATCCGTTCAGGCGGCGCGCCGGCACGGCACTTGCTCGCGAACGTCTGGGCTTTGCAGGGGCGTGATGCACGGGGGCGCACGGAACAAAAACATACTGGCGCGGCGCCGCAGCAATCCGCTACCGCGACCGAAAGGAGTCGGTTTGATGGCCTTCAGGAAGAATGGCTGGAAGTCGTGGGCGGCCGGCATCGTCACCGCCCTGGCCGCCCGCTCCGCCGACGCACAGGTCTATAGTCAGCAGGCGCCTTCCGCGCCGCCTGGCAATCAGCAGCCGGCAGCGACCTACCCCCAATATCCCAATCAGCAGTCGCCGGTGCAGTATCAAGCGCCGCAGAACGCAGCGCTACAGAATTCTGGGCCGCGTTACCAGCCGCCGCCGTCCACGCGCTTCCAAAGCCCGCAATACCCGGCCCCCGCGGCGACGCGCTTTCAGAGTCCGCAAGGCCAGCAGTATGGCGCGGCCACCCAGGCCCCCGCCAACATGAACGCGCAAGCGCAATTCCAGGTGCCGGCCGGTTCGCCGCAGTATTCCGGCCAGCCGTACGGCAACCAGCCTTACGCGAATCAGGCGCCGGCCAATCCGCAGTACCAAGCGCAACCGAACGCCTATGGCGCTCAGCCGGGCCGCCAACAGTTCGGTGCCACGTCAGCAGCGCCGAGCCGATTCGATAACTCGCGCATGCCGCAAGCGCCGGGCGTGGCTTCCTATCCTGAAGCTAACCGTGCCCCGGCGGGTGTGCGTGGCGGAGTGCGTCCGGCGCAATTCGAACAACCGATCGACGCCGGGCAGCCCGCGGCTGCGCCGGCCGAGCAAACGCCCGCGGCGAATGATCCTCCCGGCTTCCGGGCCACTGAAGTTTCGACGGCGTCGTCGCTGCCGAATACGGTTCCGTCGGCAGCCGCTGGCGAGCAGACTCCGCAAGAGCATCCGCTGATGCCCGCCTTGCGTTGGGCCAAGCAGGGGCTCGCGGATTTCAGCAAAATCCAGGACTATTCCTGCACGCTGGTGAAGCGCGAGCGCATTGACGGCACGCTGGGCGAGCACGAGTACATTTTCGTCAAGGTGCGGCACCAGCCGTTCAGCGTGTACACGTACTTCCTCGGCCCCGCCCGCGTCAAAGGGCAAGAGGCCATTTTCGTCGACGGCGCCAACGACGGTAGTCTGCTCGCACATGGCAACGGCATCAAGCATCGCTTGATCGGCACTGTGTCGCTCAAGCCCACCAGTGCGCTGGCGATGAGCGGCAACCGCTATCCGATCACCGAAATGGGCATGCGTCGGTTGCTGGAACGCTTGCTGGAAATTGGCTCGAACGACGTGAAGTACGGTGAATGCACGGTCAACTGGATCCAAGGCGCGAAGGTCAACAACCGGACTTGCACTTGCATCCAGGTCGAGCATCCCCATCCGCGCCGAAATTTCCTGTTCCACCTGGCGCGAATCTACGTCGACGACGAAATGCAATTGCCGATCCGCTATGAGGCCTACGATTGGCCGTCGGGCCCGTCGAACCAGCCGCAGCTGAACGAGGAGTACACGTTCCTCAACGTGAAGGTGAACAACGGCTTCACCGACGCCGACTTCAGCACCGAGAACCCGAGCTACGGGTTTAAATAGTCGGCCGGCCCTTCGACAGCGTAAGGACCCCACCGGCAGATCGCCTGTCGATCGTCAACGCGCAGGACCTGCCCCCGTGTCGTCGAACTGGCTGGGCACGTCACTTGGACATGGCATGGTCGGCGGCACCCAGCACGCCCCCGTGCCTGAGCCTTTCGCGCTGGTCCTCGCGGTGCTCGGTGGATTGGCCTGTTTATCGAGGCGCTGGCGGAAGTGAAGACGCTTCGCGATGTGCCTGGCTCTCACCGCGCTTTGGTGATTTGTTTTCGCCACGTCTGCTGCCAGGCGAGAAACATCATCGCTGCAAGAGCCAGCAAAGCCGTGGCCGGTTCGGGCACAGCCGCCGCATTGGAAGCGGCCGCGGATTTCAACCAGTTCGAGGACATGAGGGCCAGGTCCTGGGTATTCACGATGCCATCGCCGTTGGCGTCGCCCGTTACGCCGATGCCTGTTTGTAGCCAATTGCTCGAAGCGAAAGCGATGTCCTGACTGTTTACGATGCCATCCAGATTCACATCGCCCGTCGCGAACGAAGGGAGCGTCGCCAGGAATGCTTCATAATGCCCGGCCGGATCCAGTCCGTAACCAGCGATTTCGCGACCATCGCCCGAAACCCCGTTCCCGGCGAGCAGCGTCCAGCCGGTCAGGCCTGTGGCGCCGTTGGCAGACAGGACCGATTTGAGGTTCAGCATTCCGCTGGCTTGCGTCCATACAAAGGCGGTCCCCGAGCTGCCGACGATCATGGAACCATCAAGAGACATGCCGCCCACCTGACTGGAACTCGCCCCCGGCAAAAATCCCAAGCTCACTGAGCCGGTTTTGCTTGTCCAGCGAAAGGCTTCGAGGAACGTAGCCGCGGGCGCGCCCAGGAATAAGCCGCTGCCGGCAACGATGGTGTCGTTGTTTGTCACCGCGGTTCCGTATGTGAGCGTGGCGCCCGGCAACGAGGGGAGGCCGACCATGCCGCCGGCCTTCGTCCATAGAAACGGCTGAGTGCCGGATGCACCCACAACGGTAGCGCCGTCGGCCGAGATTCCCAGCGCGCGGCTGTCGATCGCCGCGGGAAGTTTTCCGAGATCCGTGATGCCCGCACTGCTCGTCCACAGGAATGCCTCGTTATTGCCGGCGACAGACATAATGCCCGCGGCCGCTGAACCGGCTGACGAGACATCGCGCACCGAAGGACGACTGGCACCCGCCGGAGCACTCAGAAACGATGGACCTTGGGTCGCAGACCACAGGTAGCCGTTCAACGTGAGGGAATCGCTTGATTGCTCGTCGCCGCCAATCACCGAGCCGTTGCCCGAGACCCCGTAGGGAGTCGCGTTGTCGCCTGCGGTGACGTTCGGCAGCGCGACGAGCCCCGTGGCTGCCGTCCATCGCCAGCCGCCGCCGCCTCCGCTGTTGCTGCTCGAATATCCCACGACGGTCGAGCCGTCCGAGGAGATGTCGTTGGCAATGCTCCCCTGGTAGCCGGAAAGAATCCCCAATGGCGTGAATGTGGCCGCGGCGCACACCCGCGAAACCAGCGCAATGCTCAGCAGACCGACCAATGCGCGAATGCACTTCGCCATAGCTGCCCCCGAAAGAACAGGTGGTTGACCTGTTGAAATAGCAACTCGTGCCACCTGAGACGCAGGCCCTAACAAGCGCTCGGTGCTGCGCCATTGTAACCTGTGGCAAGGCACCTTTGTCAGCCCGGCAAAGGTCTCTTGGGATCAGACGCGTAGAGTGGCCGGAAGCACGACAATTAGCGGGGGAATTGCGAGCCGGGGCGTGCGGTGACGTTGTCAGGTTGGCTCATTTCCTCGTCGGGCAGCATGAGCTTCGTGCCAGGCGCGACGAAGTTGTAATCGCTGCCGATTTGTGCCCGATTCAATTCGTAGATCTCCGCCCAGCGCGAGGCTTTGCCCAACTCGTAGCGGGCGATGTCGAAGAGCGTATCGCCGTCCTGCACGACATAGACCCGGCCGCCATAGCCTTGCGAGCTGGTGGGCAGGGCGCGCGTACCCGCCGGCGGGGCGGCACGCCGCTTGGGGCACAATTGCGGATAGCGCTGTTCCAATTCCTCGACCGGCGGCACGATGATCCGCTCGCCGATCTCGAGTCCGTCGGCATTGGCTCCCGGCTTGCGATTGTGCCGCTGGATGGCTTTGAAGTAACCGCCCGTGCCATAAACTTTCTGCGAGATCGTCCAGAAGCTGTCGTTCGGCTCGACGGCGTATGTACCGTCGGGCGTGGGGGTATGCGCCGGGTGATGCTGATGCCGCGAAATATCGTCCTGCGGTGGCGCGAACTCCGCGGCCGGCGCATCGAGATCATTCGTCGCCGGAGGAGGCGCGGCGTGATGGGGCTGGCCGTACTGCGGTGTGCGCGCGTTCTGCAAATCGCGCTCCAGCGGCGTCGCATAGGGATCTGCCGACGGTGGTACACCACGCGAGTTCAAATGTTGATCGGGCACCGCGTGCAGCGGCGTGTGCTCCGCCGAAGGGGCCGCACGCGGACCCTCTTCGAGCGAACCTTCGCGCAGATTGTTCCGCGGCGCGTTGGCATATCGATCTTGGGCTGCGGGGCGCCCGTAGGGAGCGGCTCGGGGCTCGGCCAGGGTAGGCTGTTGCCCCGCGGCAGGCTGAATCAAGCCCGGCTCGCGCACCGATCCTCTTGATTCGTTTTCCTCGGCCACCAGAGGCGCGCCGTTCGCGGGCGCGTCGCCGGCCAGGTCGGGTTCCGGCTCCATCTCCGCGGGCGGTTGATCAGCGCCGGCAGCCGATTGCTCGGCGCCAGCGACCATCATGGCGGGTGCTGCGAACGCTGGCGCCTCGGGTTCAGGGCCTGCTTGCGCGGGCTCGGGTTCGGGAGTCACCTCGGCTTCGGCCGAAACCTGATCGATCGCGCCGGACGGCGCCTGATCCACGTCGGCAAACGGATTTCCCGGCACGACTTCGGTCGGCTGCTCGGCGATAGCTCGTGGCTCCGCCATCGTCGACTCGACATTTCCGACAGGCAGCGGCGCGTCGGTCGGAGGCGCTGCCTCGTGGCGTCCGGCGTACTGATCGCCGGACCAAAGCGGCTTGGTGCTCGAAGTATCTTCCGGGGCCGGAACGGGCGTCTGCGGCGCCGCCTCGACATGAGCCGTTTCCTCGGCCGGGGCGGCCGCGGCTTCCGGACCATCGTCTGTCGCGGCCACTTCCTGACGGCCCCATGGCAGGCCGGGCGTTCCCATCTTCACGTACACGGCAACGGCCAGCATCGCCAACAAAAGCCCGAGCAGCGATAGCCCAAAGCGCACTTCCCGGCCTAGTGCCGAGGCGGCGGCGGGCGAATCGGGCTCGTCGATTAAGTCGGCATCATGCTGCTTGAGATCTTCCGTCATAGTGCCTCGTTCTCCCTAACTTGGCAGGTGACCGGTCGTGCCGGGGACGTAATTTAGTTTGACTCAGACGCGGCGTGCGGCCACGCGCAGCTTTGCGCTGCGCGCCCGTGGGTTTTGCAAAGTCTCCTGTTCACTCGCGCGGAGGGGTTTCTTTGTGAGCGGCTGCCAGCGATCGTCGCCGCGAAAGGCCTCCTTCACGCGCCGATCCTCCAGCGAATGAAAGCTGATGATCGCCAATTTGCCGCCCGGTTCCAGGCAATCGGGCATTTCCGCAAGCGCCTGGTCGAGCGCCCCCAGTTCGTCATTGACCGCGATTCGCAAGGCTTGAAATGTGCGCGTTGCCGGATCGATGCGCCGCGTATCGGCCGAGCGCGGTACTGCGCGACGGACGATCTCGGCCAATTGATGGGCCGTTTCGATTCGTTCCTGCTGCCGCTGTTCCACGATGCGCCGCGCGATCCGTCGGCTGAAGCGTTCTTCACCAAGTTGATAGATCAAATCAGCCAGCGCCGTTTCCTTCATCCGGTT
Organism: Pirellulales bacterium; assembly: GCA_035546535.1. Classification (NCBI taxonomy): domain Bacteria; kingdom Pseudomonadati; phylum Planctomycetota; class Planctomycetia; order Pirellulales; species Pirellulales bacterium. The sequence continues at coordinate 42,436 of DASZWQ010000181.1, forward strand.
TACCAGTTCGCTGGCCGGCTCGCCTTCGCCTGTATCAAAACGCAGATCGAGTGGGCCCTCGGCATCGAAGCTGAATCCTCGTTCGCGATCTGCTAACTGGTCGCTCGATAAACCTAAATCCAAGAGCGTGCCTGAAACCCTCTTTATCTGCAATTCTTCCAGCACGCCTGTCAGGCTTCGATAGTTCGCCTGCACGACGCGCACCGGTGTATCCGCCAACTCACCCCGCGCCCGTTCGACGGCCACGCGGTCGCGATCGAGCGCAATCACCAGTCCCGACGGGCCGACCCGCTCGGCAATCGCACGCGTATGACCGCCGCCCCCCAGCGTGCCGTCGACGAAGACCTGACCCGGCCGCGGATCGAGCCACGCCAGAACTTCAGCCAGCATCACCGGCACATGTTCGGAGCGCGGCGGCATACGTTTTTCCAGTCCGGACTCCGAGAGGGTCGCCCACAATGACCGAGTTTGCCCGAGAGGTCAAGCTAGATCGGGTTACATCACATCGGTGGAAGAGGTGCTAGCGAACGATACAAGTCGGCATACGCTTGCACCATCGTTTCGAGCGAGAAGCAGCGTTGCGCCCGCTCGCGATTTGTCGCCGAGAGTTCCGCAGCTAGCGTCGGATCGGTGAGCAGCCGATGGAGCATCGCTCGCCACCCAGCTGCGTCGCCCGGGGGAGCGATCTGCTCGCTCGAATCGCCCAACAGCTCGCGAATTCCCTCGACGTCCGCTGCTAGCACGGGCCGGCCGCTGGCCATTGCTTCGAGGACGACGTTCGGCATTCCCTCCCATTGCGATGGTAGCACGAGCACGTCGCTGGCCGCGAGGATTCCTGGCACATTCGCCTGCCAGCCCACGAAATGCACGCGCTCGGCAGGCGCCACGCGCGCGGCCAGGTTTTCCAAGGCTTGCCGCTCAGGCCCGGCGCCGACCAGCAGCAAGTCATGCTGCGGATGTGCAGCCAGCCAGTCTGGCGTTTGCTCAATGAGCCAGTCCAGGCCCTTTTGCCGATCGAGTCGCCCGACGTATGTGATCCACCGTCGCCCCGTGGGCAGTGACAGTTCGCCGGGCGCAATGGGCGACACCTCCAGATAACGTGCCACGTCGATTCCGTTGGGAATCACCACTAGCTTGTCGGACGGCAAGCCGCCGACGCTGTGCGAATACTCGGCCACGCTCCGGCTGACACAGACGTGTTTTTCGATCCAGCGATCGGTCCACCGATCGAGCCGGAGCCGGAGTCGCCCGCGTCGCTCGGCGACGCGAATGCCCGACACGACATGCGGCAACCCCGTGCGCCGGGCCGCCAACCGGCCCAGAATGTTGGCATGGAAGAGAAACGTCTGCACCACGTCGGGGCGCCACTCGCGCCAATCAGCGGTGAGCCTGCGCACGACGCGCGGCGCCGACGCAACGCCGATGGCGTTCAAGGCGACGGCGCGGATGCCAGCCGCGCGCAGCGTGGGGAACAGAGAGCGATGCTCGTCCGCGGCCTCCGGCATCAGACTCCACACACGCACGTCAAACGCTTCGCGATCGAGCCGCGTTGCCAGTTCCACCAGCGCGCGCTCCGCCCCCCCCACGTCGAGGTCCGTAATCACGAACGACACGCGCAGCTTGCGACCACCAGCAGGCGGCGCGGCGGAATCTGCAGGTGTGGGGATCGATTGCGTCACAATTCTCGCGCAGGCGTTTGGTCTGTGAAATCGGCAGCCTGGCCGGGCATCAATGGACGGTCGACCATGGTATCGACGCCTGGAATCGGCTTCGTATACTCGATTCTAGCTTCGCCGCGTGCTGCGACCGAGCCTGCAATGCCGCCTGGGCCGTGCAAGGCTGATTCGATACGAGTATTTCCAGGGTCAAGATGTCCGAGCTGTCGCGCTATGATTACCGGCTTCCGCGGGAATTGATTTCGCAGCGACCGCTTGCGCAACGCGCCGATGCACGTCTGATGCTGGTCGATCGGGCTAGCCAATCGATCGAGCATGCGCACGTCCGCGATTTGCCGACCCTACTCTCGCCGGGCGATTGTCTGGTCATTAACGAGACACGCGTCGTGCCGGCGCGGCTGGTCGGCAGCCGGGCCGCGACGGGTGGCGCGTGGGAAGGATTGTTTCTCGCCCATCAACCGCCGCGGCTCTGGCGAATTTTGGCCAAAACGCGTGGCAAACCGGCCGTGGGCGAACGGATCACCCTCGCGGATCGGCAATCACGTGCCGATGTCTCGCTGCGGCTCATCGAACGGCAGCCAGGGGGGGTATGGATCGTTGAAGTCGAATCAGATGAGCCGACGTACGACCTGCTTGAACGTGTCGGCCGCGTGCCGCTGCCGCACTACATTCGCGGCGGCGACATGACCGACGAGGACCGGCACACCTATCAGACGGTCTATGCCCGGCAAGCCGGTTCGGTCGCGGCGCCCACGGCAGGTTTGCACTTTAGCGAGCGACTGCTCGCGGATATCGAAGCGGCGGGAGTCCGCGTCTGCCGCCTGGTACTGCACGTCGGATTGGACACTTTTCGTCCGATCGCCGTCGAGTCGCTTGCCGAGCACACGATGCACACCGAGCGCGGCGCCATTGACGAGGCGACCGTCGCCGCGATTCGCGCTGCCCGCGCCGCGGGAGGGCGCGTCGTCGCGGTGGGTACGACCAGCGTGCGCGTGCTGGAAACCGCGGCGGCATCAGGTGAGCTGGCGCCTTGGAGCGGTTCGACCGATTTATTCATCCGGCCGCCGTACCAATTCCGCGCGGTCGACGCGCTGATGACCAATTTTCATCTGCCGCGCACGACTCTGTTGGTTCTCGTGCGCACGTTTGGCGGCGATGATCTGCTCACCCGCGCCTACGAGGAAGCCATCCGCCAAGGTTATCGGTTCTACAGTTACGGCGACGCGATGCTGATTTCGTGATCGCGGCCGCCCGGATCGAGAACCATTTCGGCGACGCGATCCTCGCGACACCCCCCTCGTTGAACTCGTTCCGGACCTCTACAATGCGGGTCGCAATCGCCCGCCCGGTGTTCGTGATTCGTTCCGTGCGAATCGTCGCGCCGCCGCCCGTCCATCGCCGTCGTTCCTGCAGAGAGCCGGTGGCAGGACGTCGCCTCAATCCAATCGTCCGAATTTCCAGGAGAGCCCAGCCATGCCTTCTTCGATCGTTGATATTCATGCCCGCCAGATTCTCGATAGCCGCGGCAACCCAACCGTGGAAGTGGACGTGCGCCTGGCGGACGGGGCATTCGGCCGGGCCGCCGTACCGAGCGGAGCCAGCACGGGTGTACACGAAGCGTGGGAGCTGCGCGATACCGACGATAAACGCTTTGGCGGGAAAGCCGTGGCCCGGGCGGTTACGAACGTCAACGAGAAACTGGCCGGCGAATTGATCGGCGCCGATGCACTCGAGCAGACCGCGATCGACCGCCGCATGATCGAAATCGACGGCAGCGAAAACAAAAAGAACCTGGGCGCCAATGCCATCCTGGGCGTGTCGCTGGCCGTGGCCCACGCCGCGGCCGAGCATTGCGGCCTGCCGCTGTATCGGTATTTGGGCGGCGTGGGGGCCCGCGTGCTGCCAGCGCCGATGATGAACATCATCAACGGCGGCGCACACGCGGACAATAAAGTCGACGTGCAGGAATTCATGGTCATGCCGCTGGGCTTCGAATGCTTCAGCGAGGCTCTGCGCTGCGGCGTCGAAGTCTTTCATTCGCTCAAGAAGGTTTTGCAAGCGAAGGGCTTCAAAACCGCCGTCGGCGACGAAGGGGGCTTTGCCCCCGACCTGGGCAGCAACACCGAGGCCCTGGACGTCATCGTCGAGGCCGTGGGCAAGGCGGGCTATGAAGTCGGCAAGCAAGTGTTCATCGCGCTCGATGTGGCGGCGACCGAGCTGTTCGACAGTGCGTCGAAGACCTACACCATGGACGGCAAGAAGCTCGATGCGGCCGGCATGGTCGAATTTCTGGCCGGCTGGCGCAAGAAATACCCGATCTGCTCGATCGAAGACGGCTGCGCCGAAGACGACTGGGCCGGTTGGAAGTTGCTAACGGAGAAGCTTGGCGCGACGACGCAACTGGTAGGCGACGATTTGTTCGTAACCAACACGAAGCGTCTCGAACGCGGCATCCGCGAACACATCGCCAACAGCATCCTGATCAAGGTGAACCAGATCGGCACGCTGACCGAGACGATCGAGGCCATCCAAATGGCTCACCGTAACGGCTATACGAGCATTTCCAGCCACCGCAGCGGCGAGACCGAGGATTCGACCATCGCCGACCTGGCCGTGGCGCTCGGCACCGGCCAGATCAAAACTGGCTCGCTATCGCGCACCGATCGGACCGCCAAGTACAATGAATTGCTGCGGATCGAAGAGTCGCTCGGCGAGGCGGCCCTCTACGGCGGGCCGCTCTTCCCGAAGCGGTAGCGGTGGTTAACGTTCCTGCTGCTTCGCAGCACGGACAAGAAACCTGAAGCGCCTACGGCGCCCTGACAACGAGTTGTCAGGGCCACCCAGGGATGGACCGGGGCCGAAGACCCCGGGTACGGAAAAGCGGTTGAGAACGGGCTGACTACTCGAAGCAACGCGGTTCGAGACGTTCTGCCGGCGGAGACGGGCGTCATGTCCGAACGACAGCACGAACCCGATAAGCGGCCCTCGGCGCCGCTCACCGATTCGCCCTGGTTCTGGCTGGCACTGTTCGTGTGTGGCGCCCTGGCGGCGATCGTCGTCATTGGTCCGAAGCACGCGTATCGCCAGGCGCGGCTCGAACGGATGAACGACACTCGCGAAGAAATCCGCCGCCGGGCCGCGGGCGAAGTTACCGAGGCCGAAAAGGCCGCCGATCATTTGCTCGCTACGCACGACGCGCGGCAGCACACGCTGGGCCCGTTGGCCGCGGCGCTCGCCATCTTGCTGGCCGTCGGCGCGATCGCCGCCGGCGTCACGGGCTATCTGAAGGCCGATGCCCGACGTGCTGAACGCCAGGAACGAAAAGCAAGATTATGAGCTGGCTTGTCGAAGATCCCACGCCCACGTTCGTGGCGATCGTGCTCATCGAGGCCGTATTGGCCATCGCGTTGGTCAAAACCGGACGCGGCATTTTGCTGGCCGTGATCGCCGGCGTGGGCCTCTTGGGCGCCGGCCTCTTGATCGTCGAACGCCTCGTCGTTACCGACAAGGAGACCGTCGAAGACACGTTGACCGCCGCGGCGCAAGCTCTCGAGGCGAACGATCCGCAAGCGGTGCAGCAATTCATCGATCCGGCCTCGCCCATGCGCAACCGCGTGGCTTCGGAAATGTCGCGCGTGACGATCAATAAGGCGACGTTCAGCCGCTTGGACGTGAAGTTCAACCGCCACACGAGCCCCCCCACGGCCGAGGCCGACTTCATGGGCTACATCAATGCTCATGATCGGCGCGGCGAATTACCCTACGAAAGCTTCGCAGGGCGCTTCATGGTTCGCCTGCGTCGCGAGGGAGACCGGTGGCTGATGACCGACTACGAAATGCACGATCGGACCGGGCCGATGCGGTGAGTCACTAGAATATCGCGAACCGTGGGGAGTGTGAGCCACTGGTCGCTTGTCGACCAGTGCTTACCGCACTCCTTGCACTAGTGGCAAGCCACTAGTGGCACCCAAGGCTACCGTAACCTGCGGCGCTGTGCCGCCAGAGTTACCATCACCGCGGCCGCTGCGACTAGCGAAATCGTTGCCGGCTCGGGGAGCGGCGTCACCGAACCAACGCCCGCTCCGTAAATCGCCTGGATGCCGGCAATGTCATCTGGCGTCAAGAAACCGGTTCCCAAGCCGTCCATGCGATGGAAGGTCGGGTACATCACGGCGTTGGGATCGAGCGAATGATCGAGCCCCAAAGCGTGGCCGATCTCGTGTTCGGCACAGCCGAGCAGGTCCGGATAGGTGAGCGTGCCGACCAGGGCCCAGCGGTCACCCGTGTCGAAATGAACGTCACCGGCCAGGCCGGAGTTCGGCAGCGGAAAGTAGGCGTGCGCTTTGGTGTTGCCAAAGCCATCGATGAAGTGGTCGCCGAAACGGATTTCGGCGTTGCTCAGCGACGGAGAATACTCCTCATCGGAAACCGCTGGCCCGGAGTCGGGCACTTCGACGAAGTTCAACGGCGCGACCCCGGCCCACAACGATAGCGCTTCCTGGATGCTTTCCCGAATGATCGAACCTGGCACGGCCTGATTGTTGGGGTCCAAAAGTCCGCCGTCGAAGATGTTCGCGTAGCTGTACGTGATCGTCACCGGCGCGCCGAGAAAAGCTTGCGGCCATTTGTCGCCCGTCAGCGTAAATGCGCTCGCCGTGTGGGCGACGATGCCCAGCAGCAGCATCGAAAAAATGCAGCGTCGAATCATGGTTGTTTTATCAATGCGGGGAATCGCCGATTCAGTGCGCAGAGTCTTCGCAGCGACGAACCATTGGGGATAACGCGGCGCGCCAGAACGGGCGCCCGACTTCCAAGCCGATGACCGCGAATGATTCGCGAGAGGGTTACAGTCGCGACAAGACTTCCCGCGCCTCGGCGATCGTAGCGTCGATGTCTTCGTCGCTATGGGCTGCCGAGATGAAAAGCGCCTCGTACTGGCTGCAAGGCATGTAAATGCCTCGGTCGACCAACTCCCAGAACCAACGGGCAAAACGCTTGGTGTCCGAGTGGCTAGCTTGCTCCCAGTTGGCGACCGGCCGCGGGTTGAAGAATAGTGTCATCATACTTCCGACGCGCGCGACTGTACACGAAATTCCGGCGGCCTCGGCCGCCTCGCACAGCCCGGTTTCCAGCCGGTGGCCGAGCTTTTCGAGCCGGGCGTAAGGGGGCTGATCGCGGAGGATTTTGAGCGTGGCAATGCCCGCCGCCGTGGCCAGGGGATTGCCGCTGAGCGTGCCGGCCTGAAACACTTTGCCGGCCGGCAGGATGTGGTCCATGATTTCGGCCCGCCCGCCATAAGCACCCACTGGCAAGCCCCCCCCGACGATTTTGCCCAGCGTCGTCAGGTCGGGCGTGATGCCGAAGATCGTTTGCGCGCCGCCGTAAGCCACGCGGAAACCGGTCATCACTTCGTCGAAAATCAATACCGCGCCGGCCTTGGCTGTTGCCGAGCGCAGCGTGGCCAGAAACTCGGGCGTGGGAATCACGCAGCCCATGTTGCCCACGACCGGTTCCAGAATCACGCCGGCGATGCGCGCGCCATGCTCGGCGAAGGCGCGCTCGACGCCGGCGATGTCGTTGTATTCGAGCACGAGTGTATCGCGCGTCGTGCCGGCCGTGACGCCGGGCGAGTTGGGCACGCCGAGCGTGGCCGCGGCGCTGCCGGCGGCCACGAGCAAGCTATCGACGTGGCCGTGGTAGTTGCCGGCGAATTTCACGATCACGTCACGGCCCGTATAACCGCGCGCCAGGCGAATGGCGCTCATCGTGGCTTCGGTGCCGGAGCTGACCAGCCGGACCTTCTCGACCGACGGAACGGCATCAACGATCAATTCAGCCAACTCGCTTTCGGCCAGCGTCGGCGCGCCAAAGCTCGTGCCGCGCCGAATGGCGGCGGAGAGCGCTGCTTCGACCGCCGGATGACAATGCCCCAGGATCATCGGGCCCCAGGAGCCGATGTAATCGAGGTAGCGGCGGCCGTCGATGTCGAAAAGGTACGCGCCTTCGCCGCGCTCGATAAACAACGGTTCGCCGCCGACCGCGCCATAGGCGCGGGCCGGGCTGTTCACGCCGCCAGGAATCAGCTCTTTGGCCCGGGCAAAGGCCGCCCGACTCTTCTCATAGGGCACGAAAACGTTCTCCTTCGCTTGTCGGCGGTTGTAGGGCGGGCACTGCTGGAGAATCCATCGGTAGAACGGCGCGCCACGAGCGCATAGCTTACGGCATTTCCACGGGTTCGCTGCCGGCGCGTGTCGACAGCGCTTGCCAGACGGCCAGGTCAATGTTCGTGGCGATAAACCGCGCGCTGCCGTCGCAGGCCAGCAGGTTGACGCCCGACGGGTGATTGCTGCGCGCGGCCATGAAGCCCTTTTGCTGCGCCTGGTTCATGCAATCGTAAGTAGTGGCGTTTGGCCCGTAAAAGTGGTTGTACAGCGTGTTGCCGTAGTTGCCAAGAATCCATTTTGCGCTGCGCGTGCTGTACCAATCGCCGGTAGCCAGCGTGGCGCAATTCAGGACGCTGGCGTCGATGCCGTTGCCCAGCTCCAGGACGTAATACGCCGCGTCAGATTGGGATAGCGTCGGCACGTTGAGCGTCAGGCCAGTGCCCAGCATGCGCTCGCTGAAGGCCGCGGTGTGCGACGAGCCGTCGACCAGATCCGCGAAGCGCACCGCCGAGGTGAGATAGAAAACGCCATCGGCGCTGACGAGCGTCCCGTTGTCGACCGTTCCGCTGCCGGTATTTGCCACGTAATTGGTGCCGCCGAAAGTCGAGCCGGGCACTTGCCCCTCGGCCGGGTCGCTGGGGCACTGCAAGACGCGCACCGCTTGCGCAGCCGCCGCGGCGTTGTTCGCGCCACTGTACGTCACTCCGGCAATTCCCAAAGTCGTCGGCGCCGATTTCAAGTCGAGCTGCCCGTACAACCCGTTCTGCTCGACGTAGGGCAGAATGTATGCTTGGGGTGAAAACACCAGTGGTGTCGGGCCACCACGGCCGGCGGGAAAATGCTGCTGGGCGTCGTAGCACTCGAGTAGCGCCAGCCCCAATTGCTTGAGATTATTGGCGCAGGATACGCGGCGGCTACTCTCGCGGGCCGCTTGCACGGCCGGCAGCAAGAGCGCGATCAAGAACCCGATGATCGCGATCACGACCAGCAGCTCGACGAGTGTGAACGCCGCGCGGCGCAGGCGGTTATTGTTTTGCGGATCGTTGGTCCTGGAGAAGAATCGCATGAGGCTGCCCGTTACGCGCTCGTCATTCTCGTACGCTCGATTGTATTCGCCGGCCCGAGCAAAGCGACCCTGGGGCGCGTGCTCGAACTTATCGATGCCGCCCCGGCGGCCCATCCCAGACTTGCTTTTTGGCTTTCAAGAGGCGGCTGGTGTAGCTTTCTTCGGCCGGTGGGGCGGCTGTAGCGACGGCCGCCGGCTCGGGCTGCGCAGCGGTTTTTGGCGGTGCTTCGGCATCGAGCATTGCTGCTGTCGCCGCCTGTGGCACCTCGCCCAGCGGCTCATAACGCGCGCCGGCCCGCGCTTGCTCCAAGCGTTCGGCGATTTCGGCTTTGCGGCTTCGCAGTCGATCCATGTACTCCGTGGGCGCGACCGCCGGCTTGCGGCGCAACAGCCAGTTGCGGGCCGTCGCCGCCACATGCGGAGCCCAGGAGAGATTCACCGCCACGCGCCGCAAGAAGATGTCGAAGAAGAATAAGCAGCCCGCTGCGAACACGAGCAGATGCCAGACACCCTGCCGGCGCGCGGCCGGGGGCAGGTCGCGGCGAAAACTATTCACTGCAAATAGCGACTCGCGCCCGCGCGGGTCCGCGAGCGCGCCAGACATCATCTGCCCCGCTCGTCCTCCGGGCGGGGTCAATTCGGCGATTGAGTCGAGCAGTGCGATGTTCGCCTCGCGGTCGCGAAACTCGGCCGAGTAGGGGACGTTAATGCCCGCCCGGATCGGCGCCAGCCCTGGTCCGGGGCTGATCATGGCGAAATAGCTGCCGGTCTCGTTGGCCTCGAATTCGCCGACGTAGCGTCCCGGCGAAATCTGTTCCAGTTGCACCTCGCGCGGCTCGGAGTCGGGCCCGACGACGCTGCCGGTCAGATCGAGAAAGTTCAAGAACTCATCCTGGCTGTCGAGCGCCGTGACGAACAATTTGACCCGGTTCCCTTCGACGTCGGTGGCGATCGTAAATTTGCCACTGTCATTCACCGGCCGCATCGACCAGCGGACCAGTTGCGTAAAGAACTTGTCGTAGTCGGGCCAGGCGGTCCACTGGGTGGCCCACCGTGCGCCGTCGTCGGTGGTGAAGGCCACGGCGCGCCCCAGCCCGTAGGTCCACGTGCCGAGGACCGTGGAATTCGTCTCTTCCGCATCGACCGGCGCCACGATCACTTGTTCGACGAGTGGATTGTCCTTGAGCGTCGTCCGCACGAAGCCTGTCAGCGGGGGGAGCGCGCCAGAGAGGCCGCTGACGATTTCGTGCGGATAACGGATGACGGGCTGGAAGCCGGAAGCCTTTTCGTAGATCACCGAGCGCGAAACGCGCATCGCCTCTTTCATGAAGATGCGTGGAATCACGCGCGGGTTGTCGACCTTGTAGAACTTGCCTCCGCCGGCGTTGGCGATGCGCCCCATCAGGTCGATATCGGCGTCATCGCCCACGGCCACGGCCGTCACCGTGATGCGGCGTTTGCGCATGTCGGCGGCCAACTCGGGGTAACCGCTTCCCTCGGTGCGGCCGTCGGTCAGCACGATCATGTGCTTGACGGCAGCGTCGACTTTGTCGAGCGCGCGAAATCCTTCCCGCATGCCGGGCGACAAGTTGGTGCCGCCGCCGTTGCCGATTTCGGCGATGTGGTCCAAAGCGCGACCACCGTCGCCAACCTTCAACAGCGGCACGATCCATTGGTACTCGCCATCGAAGGCAATGACGCCGACCTGGTCGCGTTCGCCCAACGTGCGCACGGCGGCGGCCGCGGCCATCTTGCTCATGGCCAGCTTTTCGCCCGCCATCGAGCCCGATCGATCGAGCACGATCATCAGCGCCCCACTGGGCACGACCTTCAGGTTCTTTACCTGGAAATCGACCGGCATCGCCTTTTCGATCGTCGTATTGGTCCAACCGCCGGCGCCGAAGCTGCGCGGGCCGCCCAGCATTACCAGGCCGGCGCCGGTCAGCTCGGTATTGCGGGCCAGCAGCTTCATCTGGTCGTCGTTGAAATGCGTCAGCCGCGCGGCGTCTTCGCCGTCGGACCGCGGGACGTTGGCCAGGATGACGGTGTCGAAAGCTTGCAACTCGGCCATGGTCTGAAACAACTGATTGTCCGGCTGCACGGTCACTTCCAGGTTGTTGTTTCGCAATCGGTCAACCAGGTGCGCGTGCTCGCCCCGATTCTCCATGCTTTCGATCAACAGCACGCGGCCGCTGCCGCGCACGTGCGTGAACGTCGTCGCCCGGTTGTTCTGCGACATCGCGTCGTCTGCGGCATCATCGGGCACGAATCGTGCTTCGTACGTGTAGAAATCAGGCTGGTCGATCTCTTGCCGGATCGTGAACACGTTTTTGCCCGGCGAAAGCGCGACCTGCTCGCTCGATAGCTCGATTGGCTGATCGCTGGTGCGCTCGAGCACCCGCAGCCGGCCGGCAACCTTGCCGGTATCGTTCGTGTTATTGACGACGATGCGCAGGTCAAAGGGCTGCCCTTTGCGAATGTCGGGGGGCACCGTGATTTTTTCGACCAGCACTTCCCCGCGCGACTGATAGCGCACCGGCACAACATCGATGCCGATCCCGGCGGCCGAGGCCGCCTGCGCCTCGTCGAGAGCGCTTCCGAGATTCTGATTGCCGTCGCTCACGAGCACGATGCGCTTGGCGGCGTCGTACGGAAAGGTCGCTTCGGCCAGCTTGATCGCCGCCGCGATGTCCGTGAATGAGGGATCGAGCTGGCTTTCCACGCGCCGCGCGATCCGCACCTGCTCGGCCGAGGGAGGAACTTCGATGCCCGCCTCGTGGCCGAAAACGATAACACCGGCCATGTCGCGCGGCGTGCGCTGCTCGGCGATCGCGGCATCGACGTAGTCGATCATCGCCTGGCGATCTTCGGGCGGAATGCTCGACGACTGATCGAGCAAATAGACGACGGCCACGCGGTCGGTCGAATGGACGATTTCGAGCTCGGCCAGGGCTAGCACGAAAAGCGCTACGACGAGCGCGCGCATGAGACAAACCAGCAGTTTCCGCACGCGCCCCATCGCCCCCAGGCTGCGCTGGCCGATCCACCACACCAGTGGGATCGTGGCCAGCAGCGCCAACCAGGCAGGACTGTCGAAAGAGATTCCGTAGGACATCCGTCACGACCGTTCGAGAAGCGGCGGGAAAGCACGCGTCAATAGAGCTGCCATTACCCTCTCGCGGGTCATTATATCGCGCCGGAATCGAGACAGCCTATTCTGCGAAGGTTTCTTAACGCGACGGAATCGCTAATCGAAACCAAAGGGCCACGGTGCGGGTGGGGACGTCGGTTTTGCGATCTTGGGAGTTAGCCGTGTGAATAGACGCCTCTCGCGAATCGTCGCGATTTCGTCGTCGGTAAGTTCGCATTCGGCAATCCAGAGTTCGAGAAGCTTTGGGCACTGCTTCAGGAAGGACAATCCGGAGCCGCCTATTGGGCTGTTTCCAACCGTAAGGCGCTCTAAACGTGGTGCGGCGTGCAGAATCGCGATCAAGCCTGCGTTTGAAATCCTGGTGTCACTGATGGAGCACGATTTCAACTGAAGTAAGGCGGGAAGGCTTTGTACATGCGCGTCGGTGAACCCTCGGCCGCGAACATGGAGCTCCTTCAAGTCGGTTGCCTGTGAAAGCGGCACGAGGCTCTTATTCGTCCAATCGGCAGATTCTGCCTGAGATGACCCCCGTGAATCTTTCCGTAACCACAATGTTTCGAGATGCGGAACTTTGGCAGCGGCCGCCACGAGCGCATCGGATAACTTTGCGGAGTCACGAAGATCAAGTTGCCGCAAGCTCTGCTCCGGCAGACGGCTGAGCACAGCGAGGTTCTCTACGGTGAAGTCAGGCTGTCCCCAAAACCCGATGCGCTTCAGGTATGGAAGCTGGGTAGCCAAGGCAAGTGATTTGTCTAAATCCTTGGGGTCGGGCACGGTGACCCTAGCGACGTGCCATTCCAGATCGAGATCGAGCCAGCGTTCGAACCAGGTGCGATGCTCGCGCAAGGGGACGCCTTCGACGTCGCCAATCGCATATTGTACTGAGGCGCCCAGGCGAACGAGTTCCGCGGAGACGGCTTTTTCGTCGCGGGCGCGCTTCACCTTCACGCCCACGAATGCCACGCCCACCGCGACGAGCGTGGTGATGAGGAAAAGGCCGCGCAGTGTGAATCCGAACAGCGGTCCGGTTGGTCGCAGGCGCATGTCTCGATTCTACCAGGGCCGCGTGGTTGCCCCATAATGCCATTCCGCACCGCGGTTTCCGAAGCTGAACTTTTCGCCACCTTGTTTGACACCTCGGGCTCGCCCGTTAGCATGAGGGCTAGTGTTTTTCCAGGAGCCAGTTTTCGTGCAACGGAGAGTTTGCCATGAGCAAAGGATTGAAGATTCGCGTGATCGCGGCGTCGATCGTCGTCGCCGGCTGCGTCTGTGCCGCAGGCTGGGTTGCCACCGCAAATCATGAAGACACAAAATCGACCACGGGATCAACGCCGTCTTCGGCCACGTCGGTGAGCGCGAAAAAGGCGTCCAGCGACGACCTGGCTCGCCGCTACCGTCGCGTCGTGCGCCGCCGCACGGTCGTGGTGATCTAAGCAGTGTCCACTTCGCCGCGCCACACGGCGCGGTAGCGAGTAGCAATGACAAAGGCCCGCGGCGAGATTCGCCGCGGGCCTTTTATTTTTGGTCGAGGATGCCGATTTCTGGTGCCCGCAGGGCACCCTACTGCCCTCTGCCGACTGCCCGCTATCTATGCCACCGTGACGTTCTTATCGAGATAGACGTCCTGGATCTTGTTCAACAGTTCGATGCCGTCTTTCATGGGGCGTTGGAATGCCTTGCGACCGCTGATCAGGCCGGTGCCGCCGGCACGCTTGTTGATCACGGCGGTGCGCACGGCATCGACCAGGTCGTGCTTGCCCGATGCGCCGCCTGAGTTGATCAGTCCGGCGCGTCCCATGTAGCAATTGACGACCTGGTAGCGCGTCAGATCGATCGGGTTATCGGTCGACAGCTGGGTGTACATCCGCTCGTCGTACTTGCCGTAGCTCTCGCCGCCGGTGTTGAGGGCCTTGTAGCCGCCGTTATTCTCGGGGAGCTTCTGCTTGATGATGTCGGCCTGGATCGTTACGCCCAGGTGATTGGCCTGGCCTGTCAGGTCGGCCGACACGTGATAGTCCTTGTCCTTCTTGAAGGCCTTGTTGCGCAAGTAGCACCACAGCACGGTGGCCATGCCCAACTCGTGGGCGTGATCGAAGGCCTTGGCCACTTCGACCAACTGGCGATCGCCGTCTTCCGAGCCGAAGTAGATCGTTGCCCCGACGGCCGCAGCCCCCATGTCATAAGCGCGCTGGATCGTGCCGAACATGATCTGCTCAAATTTATTCGGATACGTCAGCAGTTCGTTGTGATTGAACTTCACGAGGAAAGGAATCTTGTGCGCGTACTTGCGGGCGACGCTGCCCAAGACGCCAAACGTCGAGGCCACGGCGTTGCAGCCCCCCTCGATCGCCAGGCGGACGATGTTCTCCGGATCGAAGTATTCGGGGTTGGGTGCGAACGACGCACCGGCCGAATGCTCGATACCCTGGTCCACGGGCAGGATCGACATATAACCGGTGCCGGCCAGGCGGCCGTGATTGTGCATCCAGGCCAGGTTGCCGATCACGCGCTGATTGCGATCGCTGGGGACAAAGATGCGGTCGACGAAATCGGGTCCCGGCAGGTGCAGTTGCTCCTTGGGAACCGTCGTGCAGCGATGTTCGAGCAGTTTCGTGGCGTCAGGCCCCAACAGTTTCACAATCCATTCGCTCATCAGGACACCTCCGGCGTGACGGCCGATATCTGGTGGAGATCAGGTTCGGAACGAAGCGTACGTCGAATGGCCCGTAGTATAGACAATCGTGGGCGTTTCGTCGCGGCGTGAGGGCACACGCGTTGTGAAATAAGGGCTCTTACTGATGCAGCGCGTAGAGCACGACGTTCAACCCCAGCCGGGCCGCATCGTCGCGCGAGTAGCCGGGGCATTCCAGCGAGTCGTGCCGTTCGAGCGCGCAGCTCAGATCGTATTTCGAGAACAGCACCGCGTACCGATCGCCCAGCTTCAGCCCTTCCAACTCGGGCTCGGCCTGGCGTACGTGGGCCTTGAGGGGGCCGCCGGGGGCTTGTCGCTGCGGCTCGCGACGCTCGAGCGTCTTTAGCTCGAAGCCGCCGTACTTGTCGGTGAAAACTTCATCCGTGGGCGGCAGTCGCGCGAGCGGTTGGTCGGGAAAAATCGCGGCCATCTCTTGCCGCATCGAGTTGGCGAATTCTTCGCTCGAACAGATGGCGTCGGCCACCAACACGCCGCCACGCTCGAGATATGTTTTCAGCCGCTTGCGTTCGGTCTCGTTCAAGTGAAACGCATTGCGGCCGTGCATGAAGATGACGGGAAAATCGAAAACGCGCTCTTCGGAGAGCGTCACCTCGCGGGCGTCGGTATTGGCGCGCAGGCCCAACTCGCCTGACACGTAACGCAGCAGGTTCGGCAGGGCCATCGGCGCGGCGTTCCAGCCGCCGCCATGCTTGATCGTGGCGATGTACAGCTTTGCCCGGCCGACCGAATCCTCGGGCGCGGTCTCGGCCAACTGCGGCAGGTCGAGCTTGTACTTCGGCTCGCGATTCGTGGCGTAGGACAACACATTCACACCGATCGCGCGCGCCGCTGCGATCCGCCCTTCGATCTCGGCCGGATACTTCTTTTCCTTGATCAACTCGCGGCCCGGTCGGGCCAACTCCCAATAGCAGGACAGGTTCTCCGGGCAGTACATGACGCTAGTGCGGCAGCCGACGTCGACGCCCCACAGCGGCCGCACATAGCGCGGATCGACCGGCTCTTCCGACGACCAGACCGCATGCTCCGGCGGTAAAAGGTGCAGGCGATGGTCCGGCTCGGGAAACATACGATCGATGAGAATGCGGAAGCCCCGATCGAAGTCCGCGCCATCGCACACCGCGTCGGCAAAGATGAAGCCGCCGCGATTGACGTATTCGCGCAACTTGGCGACGTCGTCGTCCGAAAGGTTGGGCGCCTGCGTGCCGTTAAGGTACAGGATCGGCGCCTCGATCAGATCGTCGCTCGTGGCGGCGTCAACGTCGATCACTTGCCAAGTGAGATCACGATTCCACCGCTTCTCCGTATACGAGACAAGGTTCGCCAGATCGCGGCGATGATGATTCCAGTCTTCCTGCGGTCCGAAGCGGATCTTCGCGGCCACGATCGGGCGGCGCCCCTTGGCCAGAAACAAAAGCGCCAGGCTGGTGCCGATGTGCGAATCGTTCTCGCCCAGGCCGGTGCCGCGCCAAAAGCCCGAGATATCTTCCTGCAGATTGATCAGCCAATCGGCCCCCTCACGATACCAGTCGTGCTGGCCGATGAACCGATGATTCGTCAAGCGGCCGGTGCGTTCCAGGCCATAGAGATAATAGAGGAGAAAAGCGCGCGGATCGTCGCCAGGATTGACGCGTACCGAAAAGTGCTTTCCCAGCCATTCGAGGGCCCGATCGACCGATTTTTCGACTTCCTGCGGCTGGCAGCATTTCACCTGGTCGCCCTCGACCTTGGCATCGCCTTCATCAAGGATGTCGTGGGCCATCACCATGGCGCCAATGCCGGCGCAGGTCATGCTGCCGGAGCCACTGCCGGGATCGGTCGGCTTATAGCTCCACGAACCGTCGGGCCGCTGCGCGTTTTCCCAGTATTTTTGGGCCAGTCGCCACGTCTGGATGCTGGCCGGCACGCCCGCCCGATGCGCTTCGTACAGGGCCAGCACGGCGAATTGCGAATTGGAGTTGTCACCGTGCCCTTCGGGATAACCCCATGAGCCGCGGAATTTTTCGCTCCCTTTCTCGCGCTTTTGCTGGTCTTGGAGCCACAGAACATTGCGCCGAATCAGCGGTGCATCTACTACGGGGTCGGCGATGCTCAAGACCATCGTCTGCAGGCAGACGACGTAGTTGAACTTGGGCGGAATCTTGCGCAGGTAGGCCAACGCGTCGCGTATTTGCGGATCGTCGGCCGGCACGCCGGAATTCAATAGCGCGAGCGTGGCCAAGGCCGTCACGCCGCCGGCCAGCGTCGGGTGCTCGGGCCACGACCCGTCGCGGCGCTGCTCACGTTTCAAATAGCCCACGCCGCGATCGATCGCCTGGCGCACTTGCTCGGCCGTGATCTCGGCGCGCGCGCGGGGGGCCAGAACGCCCGCGATGATACCGGTGAAGAGGAGCCAACGCGAAAAACGCCGCCGCATCCGTGGCCTCGCAAGAAGTGACACTTCGCCGTCATTTGCGGCCTGCATTCTGTGCATTTTACGGCTACAAGTTCGCGGCGGCAACGCGGCGGTGATTGGCGCGCGCTTGCGACAGTGGCGGCAACGCGGCGGATTCCCCACGAACAAGTCCCGCGGGCAATACGTAACCGACGCCATGCGTCGTCTTCTTCGGCTGGCGAAAGAGCGACGGTCGTGCGGAATTTTCCGTTGCTCGCGCGTATGGCCGCGGGGCAAAGGCCCGTAATGCACGCCCAGCAAGGGCGCGGCCCGCCCCTCGTTGCTCGCTTGGATGCTTGCCAGCTAGAATGAAAATATGCGGCTTTCTCTCGCAGTTTGCCCGCGGGCACTCTTGGCGAAGGAAGCCGCCCTCACGTCGATGGCCGGAACGCAATCCCACATCTCTCACCAAGGACAGGCGTTGAGCACCAAATCCACCCATCGCAACCTGGGCGAAGTTCTTGTGGAATTCAGCCAGCATCGGCGCTTGATGCAGGAGGAATTGCAAAAGGTCATCATCGGTCAGGACGAAGTCATCGAACAACTGTTCGCCGCCATCTTCACCAGTGGGCATTGCCTGCTGGAAGGTGTGCCGGGCCTGGCCAAGACGTTGATGGTCAGCACGCTGGCCAAGATTCTCGACGTCACCTTCAAACGCATTCAGTTCACGCCCGACTTGATGCCGTCGGACATCACGGGCACGAACGTCTTGGAAGAAGACGAGCAAGGGCGCCGGCACTTCCGCTTTGTCGAGGGGCCGATCTTTACGAACATCCTGCTGGCCGACGAGATCAATCGCACGCCGCCGAAGACGCAGGCCGCGCTCCTGCAAGCGATGCAGGAGCGGGAAGTCTCGGTCGGGCAACAAACGTACAATCTGCCGGAACCATTTTTCACGATCGCCACGCAAAACCCGATCGAGCAAGAAGGGACCTACCCGCTGCCCGAGGCGCAGCTCGACCGGTTCATGTTCAATATCAAGGTCAACTACCCGACGAAGGCCGAAGAGGAGCAAATCCTGGCTGCCACGACGCGCGGCGAAAAGCCCGAGGTGCGGCGAGTCTTGTCGGGCAAGGCGATCGTCAATCTGCAAAAGCTGGTGCGCTCGGTGGCCGTGAGCGAATACATCATTAAATACGTATCGAATCTGGTGCGAGCCACACGGCCGAAGGACGAATCGGCCCCCGACTTCGTCAAGGAACTCGTCGACTGGGGCGCTGGCCCACGCGCTGGGCAATTCTTGATTCACGGCGGCAAGGCCCTGGCGGCGATGGAAGGGCGCTTTTCGGTTGCGATCGACGACATCAAGAAAGTGGCCGTGGCCGTGTTGCGGCATCGCGTCAGCACGAATTTCCAGGCCCAAGCCGAAGGAATGAACACCGAAGACGTGATCAAGAAACTGCTCGACGTCATCCCCACGCCGGAGATTCCCAAGTTTCAGGGTTGAGGGGGGAAAGAGAGGATTGCCACAGAGGGGAAAAATGATGAATGCAAAATGATGACTGATGAACGGGTGAATACGGCAGTGCATTTCGTATTCATCACTCTGCATTCTTACTTTTGCATTTCTTTTCCGGACTATGTCTGTCGCTGAAAAATATCTGAAGCCGGAGGTGGTGCGCGAGATTTCGCGTCTGGACCTGCGCGCGCAGTTTATCGTCAAGGGCTTCTTGCAGGGCCTCCACTCCAGCCCTTTTCAAGGTTTCTCGGTCGAGTTCAGCGAGCATCGCAAGTACACGGCCGGCGACGACCCGCACGATATCGATTGGCTGGTCTACGCCAAGACTGACAAGTACTACATCAAGAAGTTCGAGGCCGAGACGAACATCACCGGCTACCTGGTGATGGACCTGAGCCGATCGATGGCCTACACGTACCGGCAAGAGCTGTCGAAGTTCGACTATTCGATCTGCCTGGCCGCGGCGCTGTGCTACCTGATGGTGCATCAGCAAGACCCGGTCGGCTTGATCACGTTCGACGAAAAGATCCGCCACAGCCTGCCGCCGCGTTCGAAACGGACGCAGTTGGGCAACATCTTGTCGTTGCTCGCGAATTTGAAGCCAACCGGCAAGACCGACATCGCCAAGAGCCTGATCCAGATCGCGGCCATGATGCGGCATCGCAGCCTGATCATGTTGTTTTCCGATCTGTTGGCCGATCCCGAGCCGATCATGCACGCGCTGCACCGGCTGCGCCATGGTGGGCATGACGTGATCCTGTTTCACGTCTTGGACGAGGCCGAGGTGCGCTTCCCGTTCGACGGGCTGGTCGAGTTCGAAGAGCCCGAGTCGAGCGAGCGCTTGACGCTCGACGCCGATGGCTTCAAGGCCGATTACATCGCCGAAATGAACCGCTTTCGCGAGCGCTACAAGCGCGAGTGCTTTCAGAGCGGAATCGATTACGTTCCCCTCGACACAAGCATGCGTTTCGATCGGGCCCTCACCGGTTACCTGATCAGCCGCCGTGCGAGATGCTGATGAAATAGCGGGCAGTGGGCAGAGGGCAGTCGGCAGTAATGTGGAGCTTCGCCTCGCTTATTTACCTGCCTGCTGCCTTCTGCCCACTGCCGACTAATTTATGGACTTCCTTAATCCCACGATTCTGGCTGGCGCGGGCCTGGCGGCCGTTCCGGTGGTGCTGCATTTGATCATGCGGCAGCAACCGCGGTTGCTGGAGTTTCCGGCGCTGCGCTTTCTACAAGCGCGGCAGCAGTCGAATCGGCGCAGCATGCGGCTGCGGCATTGGCTGCTGTTGGCGTTGCGCGTAGCGGCGATTTGCTTCTTGGCTTTGGCACTGGCGCGGCCGAGCATCAACGCCTCGGGCGTGATCGGCGATCAGGAAGCACCGACGGCCGCGGCGCTAGTGTTCGATATCGCGCCGCGGATGAGCTATCGGCACGAGAACAAAACCCGGCTCGAAGCGGCCGAGGAAACGGCCTTATGGCTGTTGCCGCGGCTGCCCGCCGACAGCCAGGTGGCGGTTGTCGACGCATCTCCCGGCGAGCCCACGTTCCAGATCGACATGAGCACGGCACGGCAGCGCATCGCGCGGATGGAAACGACCGGCCTGGGGCGACCACTCCCCGAACTGGTGGAAAGCGCCGTGGCGCTCTTGAAGAAGAGCGAGCTGCAGCGGAAGGAGATCTACGTCTTTACGGACCTGGCGGCCACGGCCTGGAGCACCGATACGCCGGATCGGCTGACGCGCACGCTGGCCGAACTGCCCGGCTTGGCGCTGTACGTCATCGACGTCGGAGTGCTCGAGCCGCGCGATTTGTTCCTGGGCGAGTTGCAGTTGTCCAGCCAGGTCTTGGCGCGCAACAGCCCGCTGCACGTCGTGAGCGAACTCGATTCGTTGAACATGTCGGGGGATGCGGTGGTCGAAATGTACCTGGCCGACAACGAAGGCCAGATGCAAAAGCGCGGCGAGCAGAACGTCAACTACACGCCCGGCAGCACGCAAGCTCTCGATTTCGCGGCGCCGGGGCTGGACGTGGGGACGCACCAGGGCTACGTGCGGATCGTGGGCGAAGACAGCTTGCCGATCGACAACCAGCGTTTTTTCACCGTCGAAGTCAAGCCGCCGTGGCGCGTGCTGGTGGCGGCGGCGCCGCCGGCCGACTATCACGCCGCCAATTTCGTCGAGGCGCTCGCGCCGGCCGACTTTCGCCGCAGCGGGCACGCCCGCTTCG
Organism: Pirellulales bacterium; assembly: GCA_035546535.1. Classification (NCBI taxonomy): domain Bacteria; kingdom Pseudomonadati; phylum Planctomycetota; class Planctomycetia; order Pirellulales; species Pirellulales bacterium. The sequence goes on from DASZWQ010000181.1 coordinate 63,328, forward strand.
AGTGCGAGATTGTCGACTTTGCCGAACTGGGGCGCCGCCCGCTCGAATCCTTCGCTGCTGTGTGTTTGCTCGATCCGCCCCCGCTGGTGGAGAGCACCTGGCGACAGTTGTCCGATTACGCCCGGGCCGGTCATGGCGTGGGAATCTTTCTCGGGCCCAATGTCGAGCAGCAATTCGCCAGTTTCAACACTGAGGCGGCGCAAGAGCTGTTGCCGGGCCCGTTGGATTTCGTCGCGCGGTTCCCGGAAGGGACGAATTACTTAAGCACGAAAAATGACCAGCATCCGATCCTGGCCAAGTTTCGGCCGCGGCGCGGCTCGGTACCCTGGGAGGAATTTCCCGTGTATCGCTTCTGGCAATTCCAGCGCCTGCAGGAAGGCGTGGCCACGGTGATGTCGATGGCGGGTGGGCAACCGGCGCTGTTGGAAAAGCCGATCGGCAAAGGGCACGCGCTGACGCTGGTCACGCCCGCCTCGGAGCTGGCCGAGATTTCCGAGGACAATCGCTGGAATCAGTTGTGGGGCGCGGGGGCGTGGCCTTTCTTTACTTTGACCAACGAACTGATGCTGTACCTGGTCGGTGGCAACGACGAACAACTGAACTACCTGGCCGGCCAGACCGCGGTGGTGCCGGTCGATCAGGAGAAGCGATTTCCGACGTTCCTGGTAACGACGCCCGACGGCGAAAGTATTCGCCAGGCCCCAAACCAGCAAAACACGGTGGTGGTCGCGGCTACCCAGTTGCCGGGGAACTATCGAGTGCGCGCCGGCGGCGACAAGGACGGCGTCAACCAAGGGTTCAGCGTGAACCTCGCGCCCGAAGCAAGCCAGCTCAAGCGAATCGATGAGGCGGAGTTGAAGCGGCTGTTCGGCGAACAGACGTTTCACGTCGCGCGCAGCCACGAACAAATCGACCGGCACGTCAGCCTCGACCGCGTCGGTCGCGAGCTATTCCCGCTGTTGATCGCCGTGGTGGCCATTGTCCTGGGCGTCGAACAGGTGCTGTCGAACCGCTTCTACCGCGAAGCCCAGGCCGTGAAAGAGTGAGCAAGATGATAAATGCAAAATGCAGAATGACAGTAGTGCCAAGTTTGGCGGATTGATATAGGTGAACGCAAGGCTCCTCTTGTACATGACTTGTGTCCAGCAGGTCACTTCCAAGGAGGGAGCCATGCGTTCAAGGGTGAGTCATACCATAACGAGCCA
>DASZWQ010000182.1 GCA_035546535.1 Pirellulales bacterium
CGCTGCCATCGCTTGCGACAAGGCCGCGAGCAATTGCACGGCCGGCTGCGGGAAGGCGTCGGGTTCGGTGCTCCAGAAGTTGATCGTCGCACGCGTTTCGCCCAGCTTCACCGGCACGTGCAAGCTCGATTTCGCGCCACGGGCGACCATTCGTTCGAAGATCTTGCCCTGCACCTTCGTCAAATCGGCATTCACCACCGGCTTGTCCCCCTCGGCGATCGTGGCCAAGGGCTCGCCCGCAGCTTCGACCTGCGGCAACGGGCTGCGAATCGTTTCGGGGGGCGGAGGTGCCTTCTTGTCGGCATCCGCGCGCCGATTGCCCGTAAAGGGACCGTATTTCTGCACGACCTGGCCGTCCTGGACGACCGTCATGCACACGCGATCGACCTGCGGCACCGTGTTGGGCAGGAGGAAGCCAAAGCGGCCAAACCACTCGGCGTCCGTCAGCGCCATGTGCGTGGCGGCCTTTAGATTGTCATCGGGATCGCCACCGGTGGCTCGCATGACGGTCAAGAAATCTTGCATCCGCGTCGGCTGCTTTTGCTCGGCCTGAGGATTCGTCAGGTCCTGGTGCGGATCGGCTATTTCGAAAAAGCCGATCATCATTTCTTCGAACGTCTGATCGCCGAAGCCGACCGTGGCCTTGGGGTCGGGATTATTCAGGTTGTGCTCGGAATTGTCGAAATGCGCGTGGCAGTCCAGGCGCGTGCCGGCCGGCATCAGTTTCGGCTCTGCCAGACGATAGTTCGTCTGCCAGCCAAAATCGTAGCGCGGCACCGAGAGCAAAGTCTCCTTCTTTCCATCGGGATACGTCACTACGTAGTCGAACGCTTTGCCGCGCAGGTGCATGTGCGGCATCATCCTCAGTAGCAGTGCATCGCGCTTGAAGATGTAGCGCGAATTGACACCGACTTCGTCCGTCTCGGGCGGCAGTTGGAAAACAAAATTCACGGCGCTTGTTACGACGACCTCTTGCTTCACCGTCTTGGGATCGGCGAATTTCACCCCCAAGTAGCTGCGGTCCTGCTGGGCCGAGCCATTCGGCGTGTAGTGCATTTGAAACGCCAGTTTCGAGCCGGCCGGTACTTTACGAGCCATGCCCGGCGGCAAGGGCTCGGGCCGCAGCCCGGGGGCAAACGCTCCGGTGAAATCATTGCCGTTACCCAGGCCTCCCTGGCCGCGACCATCGGGCGGAATCACGAAAATCAAAATGTGGTGTACGACCGCCGGATTGCCCGGCCGCGGCTCGATGGCGCTCAGCCACTTGTCCTCCTTCCAGCCCGGATCGACGACGAACATCTGATATTCGACGACGCCCGTCGCCGGCACGTCGTATGGCTTGTCGGCCATGTAGATGACCTGGTCGGGCTCGGGGATCATCCACCCTTCGGTGAATTGCGGCGGCTTGGGCAGGTCCTTCGGGTCACCTTCCGGCGCGCCAGCGGCCACCCAGCGGGCGATCGTGGCTTTGTCCTCGTCGCTCATCCGCGCGTCGTTTTGGAAATGACCATAGTGCGGATCGGCATGCCAGGGAGGCATGCGGCCGGCTTGCGTGACTTCTTCGATCATGCCGGCCCAGCCTGCGGCGTCCTCGTAACTGGTGAGCGTGAAGGGCGCGATCTGCCCCGGTCGATGGCAGAACACGCAATTCTCGTTCAGGATCCGCGCGACGTGCTTGGTGTAGGTGACGTCACTTTTGGTCGATGGTTGGCGATCGCGGCCGATCAAGCAGCCGCTCAGCTCGGTCGTCGGCTGCGAGACGGGCTTGCCGGCCAGGATCTCATCAAGCGCTTCGGCCAGGTCGCGCCGCGACGGCTCCTTGCGCTGATAGTTGGCCGTCTTCACCAGGCCGTATTGATCGTCGACGCGGCCGCGATAACGGATCTTTCGCGCGCGGTCGAGCACGATGATTTCAGGCGTGCGCGTCGCGCCGACCTTGTCGGCCACCGCCTGCTGCAAGTCTTTGAGGATCGGAAATTCAATGCCGTGCTGCCGGGCGTAAGCCGCGATCTCGGTGACGGCGTCCTGCCGGTTCGCGTCGATGCCCACGAACACCACGCCGCGCGATTCATACTCCTTGGCAAGCGCGGCCAGCCGCGGGGCATACAACTTCGCCAGCGGACACTCGGTGCCCAGGAATGCCAGCACGACGACCTTGTCCTTGGCGGCCTGATCGAGATCGAACGTTTGGCCGCGGTAGTCCTTGAGCGTGAACGAAGCGACCGGCGTTGCGGCCGGCGCGTTTTTTTCTGTGCCGGCCGGCGCTGCGGCCCATGCCAAGGACGGGGTTGTTGCGGTCGCCAGGATGAGCGAATGCCAGAGTTTTCGCATGGGAACCTCACGTCCTTTTGGGGGAAGGATTTTGGCGTGTCGAAGCTAGCGGGCCAACGGCCCTGCACGGGGCCCTCACGGGTCTCGGAATCTTGTTCGCTCGTCGCGGAGGAATATTAGATAACCAGAAGGAAGAATCATCGGCCAGCAAAGACGGGCCCTCATTCCAGGCTTAGCCCCACGAGCGAGACACAGCCCGGACCCTGCGAAGTGGGCTATGCCGCGGCGTTCATATAGTGGCGGCCCAAGCTGGCGTAACGAGCGTTACGCAGTAACAACTCGGCCGGCGAACCTTGCTCGACGATCTGGCCGCTGTCGAGCACCAGCACCTGGTCGGCGCGGCGGATCGTGCTCAAGCGATGCGCCACGATGAAGCTGGTACGGCCCGCAATCAACCGCGACAGCGCCTCGCTGATACGCTTTTCGGTAAACACGTCGATCGCGCTCGTGGCTTCGTCCAGAATCAAGATCGCGGGATCGGCCAACAGCGCCCGGGCAAAACAGGCGAGCTGCCGTTGCCCCAGCGACAGGTTCTTGCCGCACTCTCCCACGTCGGCGTGCAATCCGCCGGGGAGCGATGTCACGAGGTCATAGCAACCGAGCTTCTCGAGCGCGTCGGCGATGTCGTCGTCCGTGGCCTCGGGCCGACCGAAACGAATGTTGTCGGCCACGGTGCCGCAGAACAAAAAGTTCTGCTGCTGCACGATGCCCATCTGCCGGTGCAACGAAAAGGTTTGCAAATCGCGGATATCGTGACCGTCAATCAGCACTCGCCCGGCCGTGGGCAGATAGAACTTGGCGATTAGATTAATGATCGAGCTCTTGCCGCTGCCGGTATGACCAACCAGCGCGATGCACTGCCCGGGCGCAGCGGTGAAGTTTATGTTCTCAAGCACCAGGCGATCGCCTTCGTAGGCAAACGACACATCTTCGAACGCGACTTCGCCGACCATGCGCCCGATGGGTTGCGCCGCAGGACGATCGATCCAATCCGGCTCGATGGCGAGAAATCGCCGCACCCGATCGGCGCCAGCCAGCGTAAGCATCGCCTGGTTGTATTGATCGCCGAGCGTCTGAATCGGCGCAAAGAAGACATTCGCCAGGAACATGAACTGGATCAGCTCGCCCGCCGGGGCACCGATGCCGGGCGACAGGACGCGGTAGCCGCCCAGGATCAGGATCGACGCCAGGAACGCCTGGCTGTTCAATTCCAAGAGCGGCACGAACACGCCGGCCGTGCGCGCTGCCTCCATGTTGTACACCGAATGATCGGCCACCAGTTCGCGAAACAAGCGGGCGCTGGTGTGCTGCCGGGCAAAGCCTTGCGTCACTTGCACGCCGTGTACCGCTTCCACCAGCCGCGCCGTCACGCGGCTGAAGCTCTCCTGCACGGCGCGGTGGGCATCGGTGAGCCGGCCACGAAAGCGATAATTCAACCAGCCCAGCGTGGGTCCCATCGCGGCCACGACCAGAAACAACGCAGGGTCGTACCACAGCATCAGCGCGGCGGCGACCAGCATCTGCCCCAGCCCGACCAGGCTGGTGAAAACGACGTCCTGCACGCCGGCGCGCACGGCCTCGGTGTCGGACGTCATGCGGCTGATAACGCTGCCGAGTTTCGTGCGACTGAAGAAGCTGGGGGTCATGCGCTGCAGGTGTACGAATACCGCGTCGCGTAGATCGTGAACGACGCATTCGCCCAGCTCGAGCGCCAGCCGCTGCCGGAAATGAAAGAACAGGTTCGTCCAGGCTGCGAGTATGACGTAAGCGGCCACGCCGAGGGCCAGTCCGCGCAGCGAGTGCCCCGCGATCGGGCCGCTAACGACGTAACCGGTGACCCATGCCAGCGCCGCCAATTGCAGCGAGCGGACGACGACCAGCCCCAAGAGCACGTTGCGCTTTCGGGCGTAGGGGCGCGTGAAACCGTACAGCCAGCGGACGACGTCCCAGCCCGGCGGCGGCGCCGAATCGTAACAATCGTCTTCGCCTCCGCGCGCACCCCGGCCTGCCAGCCATCCGTCGGTTTTTTGTTTGCCCCTCGCTGCAAATGTCCTCATGGTTTCCAGACTTCATTGGTTGTCGCGGGCGAGTCATCAGGTTCCACGCAGGAGACTCGCCCCAAAACTTACGCGTAGCAGGCGGCCTGTTCGGCGTGCAGCCGCGTGGCCTGCCAGTAAGGGCCATTGCGCTGCGATAATTGTTCGTGGGATCCGGCTTCCACGATCCGGCCCTCTTCCATCACCAATACGACGTCAGCGCGCTTGAGCACGGCGGGGCGATGCGTCACGATGATCGAGGTGCGTCCGCGCATGGCCCGGTCGATCGCGGCGAGAATCTCCTGTTCGGTCTGCGCGTCGACGGCGGCCGTGGGATCGTCCAAGAGCAAAATCGGCGGTTCCAGCAAGATCGCCCGCGCGATGGCCAGTCGCTGCCGTTGTCCGCCCGAGAGATTGTTCCCCTCTTCCTCGAGCCAGGTGTCATAGCCGTTGGGCAGTTGACGAATGAACTCATCGGCGGCGGCAATCTGGGCGGCGCGGACGATTTCCTCGCGCGTCGCCTGCGGATGGCCGAAGGCGATATTCGCCGCCACGGTATCGCTGAAGAGGAATGTTTCCTGAAAGACCAGCCCGACGGCTCGCCGTAGATCCTCCAAGGCCAGGGCCCGCAGATCGATGCCGTCGACCAGGACGCGACCGATGGTCGGATCGAGGAAGCGTGGGATCAGGTGTAGTAGCGTGCTCTTGCCGCAGCCCGTAGCACCCAGGATCGCCACGCGCTCTCCGGGGTTTACCTTCCAACTGACATCGACGAGAACCGGCTCGCCCGTGTGATAGCTGAAGGAGACGTTTTCGAAAGTGATTTCGCCGCGCGGCCGCGGCAGCCGGCGCGGAAACGGGGGCGAGTGGATTTCGATCGGGGCGTCAAGCACCTCGAACACCCGGCGCGCTCCTGCCATGCTTTGCTGCATGCTGTTGAGCACGTTGACCATCTTGCTGACTTGCGCCGAGAACTGCTGCAACAGTCCCGAAAAGACGATCAGCCCGGTCCCCAGCGGCAGCTCTCCGATCGTCACCAGGTAGCCGCCGTAGCCCAACAGCACCGCCAGGTTGAGCGCCGTAAGAAACTCGCTGGTCGGCGTGAACAGGCTCAATCGCCAGAAGATGAAGCGCTGTTGACGTTGCACGGCATCGTTGGCCTGGCGAAAACGGTCGATCTGTTCCTGCTCGCGGGCGAATCCGCGCACGACGCGCATGCCCCGCACATTTTCCGAGAGGACTTGAATCAGCCGGTCCATCAGCCCGCGGTTGCGATCGTAGGCCGGCCGCACGACGTGACAGAACGTCGCCGCGACCATCCACAGCACCGGCATGCTGGCCAGGCAGGCCAGCGACAGCCCCATGTGGATCCGCAGCATGTAAACCAGGTAAACGCTCAGCGATAACAGCAGAATGACCATCTGCAGCACCATGCCCTCGACGAACTGCCGCACCGCCTGGGCATCGCCGGTGACGCGATTGATGATCGACGTCGTGGAATTGACGCGAAAAAAACGGCTGCTCAGATCGTGCAGCTTTTCGTAGATCGCGGCGCGCAGCTCGACGACGATTTGCTGCTGCACCACGCGCGCCGAAGAGATCGCGTGCTGGTAGTTCAGCGCCGCGCGCAACGTCGCCAGCAGCAGCACCGCCGCCGCCAGCACCAGCACCCGAGTAAACGCCGGCCAGTGCGGCGGAAAGGAAAGCCCTTCGGGCCAGGCCGGCGCAGCGCTGGCCGGGTCGACGGCGTGCCGAATCACGTCGATCGCCAGGCCGGTCAGCCCCAAACCAGCGAGCGCAAGCGCCAGCAGAACGATCTGCTGCGCCAGTAGCGTGCAGCATCCCCAGCGATGACGCCAGGCAAGCCGCAGCATGCGCAGCGTCAGCTTCGACGTCGAATGAGACGAACCGGTCTGAAACGAAGGATGAGGCGACAACACGAAGCTTACTGGCCGGGCTGCCAGGCCTGCGAGCACGCAAAAAGATGGCCCCGTGCGCGCGGCATGGCGTCAGAAGTCAGAACCTGTTCCCAAGTCGGGCGGATACTGTAGTCGGATGTCTGGGGCCGGTACAGGCTGAAACTTGGGCAAGCTGGCCGGCCTGCGCGGGACTCGTTCTGCCACGCGAAACCGCGTTCGAAACGACGCACCGACGATGCTAGCGTTGCGGCGCCTGAAGCGGCGCGGGGGGGGTAAATGCTGCCGGCTCGGGCTGTTCGCGAAGGGGCTTGCCCGCCTCGTACAAGGCCAGCCGGTCGCGGGCGATCTGGGTGGCTTGCTGGTTGCCGTCGACCGTGGCCCGCTTGAGCACTTCCCGCATCTCGGCGACGGCCGCGTCGAATTGGCCGGTCTCGGCGAAAGCGGCCGCTAACGAGTCGACCAGGCCCCACTGATCGTAATCCACCCCACGCGCGATCTGCCGCGCCCAGCGCAGCGCCTCTTGCCCGTCGCGCACCGAAGGATCGTAGCTCGTGGCCAGAATTCTCACATAGGCATTGATCCAATCGCGGTTCGCCGCTGCATCCGCCAGGGCCGGGTCGCGAGCAAGCGCCTGGCGAAACTCCCGCGCGGCTTCAGGGCGTCGGCCCAATTCGAGCAACACCTGCCCCAGAGCCATGTGGAAGAAGGCATTTTCCGGTTGCTCATCCACGACCGGTTGAAAGACCGCGGCCGCTTCGCGGGGCATGCCGAGCGACCGATAGATATTGAACAGGGCCATCCGGGCGTCGCTCCGATCGGGCCGATTGCGCAGCCAATCCTCGAGCAGCTTCACGGCTTCGGCCGACTTGCCTTGCTTCAAATAGACGTCGGCCAATAACCGGTGCGGCTGTTCCGAATGCGGTTCGATCGCAATGGCTTGCTGCAAGATCGTGGCGGCCTGGTCCCACCGCTCGCCGTCCATCTGCTCGATGGCTTGTGCCACCAGGAACAGAGCGCTGCCCGGCGGTGCGCCGATCAGTTCACCTAACTGCGCCGTCCATCGGCCATGCGGCAATTTGGCAAGCCGCAGTCCGGCGCGCATTGCCTCGGGCAAGGACGCAAATAAGTGCAGCGGAGCCTTGAACTCCAGCAGCATGTTGCGATCGGTGTTCGTGCGCTGCTGAGAATCCTTGGCGGTGAGCTCGTCGAGGATCTCCTGATCGATCGTATAACGCGCCAACAGCAGCGTCCGAACGTCGGTCGTGTGAAACCAGCGCCGCCAATCGTGCTCGATATCGGGCGAGCTATCGACCAGCTTTTGCATCGCCTCCAGGCGCTCGGCATCGGGTAATAGCGGCCGGTCCGAGGCCAGGAGCACCGTATCCAAACCGCCGGTCAGCGTCACCAGTCCGCAATAGGGAAACACCTTGCGCATGGTGCGCACGATCATCAGGTAATCGGACAGCGAAATGTTGTAGGTCTGAACCCACTGCGCGAGCACACCACCGGGCCGCAGTCGCGATTGCGCCGTCGTAAAGAATTCTTCGGTGAACAAATTCGACACGCCGGCCAGCCACGGGTTCGATGGCTCGGAGATAATGATGTCGTACGACTGCTCATCCCCCTGCAACTGGCTCCGTCCGTCGCCGTACACCATGCGCAGAGTCGATTCGGCGTCCAGTTGCTCGGCGCTGCGCCGGCAGTCGGGCGGAAGCGCCTCGTTCTGCCGCTCGAGACTGGCGCGCGTCCGCTCCAGGGGGCGGTGATTGATGTGCTGAAAGAAGGGCTCGGCGCCCACGACCGCCGGCTCGATTTCGCAGCTCGTCACGCGCGTGCCGGGAAGCAGCAGACTGGTGCCCGACGTCGTGCCGCTGCCGAATCCGATGACCAGGACGTCGCGCGCTGCGGGACAGAAGATGCGGGGAAAATAGGCCAGCCCCAGCTGCGTCACCATGTCGCTCAGGTCGCCGGCGTCGACCTTGCCGTTGACGCGCAAGCTGGCGTAGTCGCCGTACGAGATCACCGCCACGCTGCTCGTCGGCCCTTCGGCGAAATATTTGCAGCTTATGATATCCATCACTCCGGCCTGACTGCCGTACAGGTACAGGCCCAGGTTCGTGAGCCGTGGATCAAGCGGCAGCGAGACTCCAAAAATGATCGCGGCCAGCGCCAGCGCGCAGCCGAGGGCGTTGCGTAGCTCGCGCGCGCTGCCGCTGGGCGTTACGAGCAACATGGCCAAGAGGTACAGGCCCATCGCCAATCCCATCGCCCCGGCCGTGCCGAAGCGCGGAAACAAAACGACCGCCGTCAGCGAGGCCCCCACGATCGATCCGAACGTGTTCCACGCGTAGACATCCCCCACGGCGCGGCCGACGCGCGCGGCCTGTTCGTGCGTCAGGTCGACAAATACGGGAAAGAGAACGCCCATCGCCACGGCGGGCAGGAACTGGACGACGGCCGCCGCCATGACGCACAGGCTCGCATTGCCGAGCAGCGTTTGCCGCACCGTACGGTGATCGCCCACGAAAGTCGACAGCCACGGCAAAAGCAACTTTCCGGCAAAACAAGTCACACCCAGCCCGAAGATCACGATCATCGGCAGGTAGGGAACGACGTCGGTGCTGCGCAGGCGCAGGTGAAAGAACAAGCTGCCTGTGGCGATCCCCAGCAGCACGACAAACAGCGTGGCGCTGTACGCATACGTCGAGCCGCCGAGGACTAGCGCCAATTGCCGGCTCCAGGTCATCTCGAGGATCAAGGCCGCGAGACCTGCCAGCGTGACGGCCACGTAGACGCTCGCGAGCGACACGGCCGGCCCCGAACGCGCCTTGGGCGCGGCGGACGAGATCGCTTGCGACTTTGCTTTGTCATCGGTCGATTCTAGCCGCGGCGAGCGCACACCCACGCGCTCTTGGACAACGATCGCCGCCACGCCGATGGCTATGTTCAAAAGCGCCGTGGAATTATTGGCAGTGACCAGCCCCAGTGCCGGCAACACGTGAAATCCGGTCAGGTAACAACCGGCCGCGGCGCCGTACGTGTTGATTGCGTACAACCAGCCGGTCGCCTCGTCGAGCGCGCCGTCCCGCGCCGTCAACTCGCGCGTCAAGAGCGGCAGCGTCGCTCCCATCAGCGCGCACGGAGGTCCGATAATCACGAGCGTCACCAGGAATTGCAGCAGGAATCGCACCAGCGGCTCCTGGGGCAGATGAGCGTAGATCGCGCTCGAGAGGCCGATCAATGCCTGGATTTGCAACGGAATGCTGAGCGCCGCCAGACCGATGAACGATTCGCAGACGCCGTACCACCCCAGCGGCCGCACGAGGCGGTCGGCAAGTCGGCCACTGAGGTACGCTCCGACGCCGAGACCGAAAAGGAACGAGCCCCCGACGGCGGCGAATGCCAGGCTCGAGCTGCCCCACACGTGCGTGAACCGTTTGAACCAGATGACCTGGTAGGCCAGACCCGTGCCGCCCGACAGAAAGAACATGCCTGACGCCAGCCAGAACAAACGCCGCGAAACCTGCCCTGTCTTAGCGGATTTGGCCATGGGCAAAAGCAGTGTCGGGCGGCGTCCGGGCGGATGGGTGCGTTGGAAACGTAGCGGCGGCTGCGTTGGCGGAACAAGACTTGTGAGTTAATCGATTGGGCGCCGCCGGCAAGCTTTCAATCATAGGTGCCCCGACAGGCGGTGTCGACCGGCGGGCGTACCGCAGCGCGCCGAATGAGCCTGCCAACGCGGCAGGATTCCTCTTGTGCGGTATGATGGAAAAATGACATCGCGACTCTGGCGACTAGGCGCAGGAACGGCCATCGGGGCGATTCTTGGGGGCCTATTTGCACCCGGCTGCGGCGAGGCGTGCGTCCTGCAGTTTGTCGCTGGCGGCGGCGCTGCTGGCCTATTTGTCGCGCTCGTGCTGAACGCGGTTCGTCCGCTGTAGGATTTCCCAAACCTATTCGCGCATCCAGCGGCGCATGCGCATCAGCATTCGCTCGACGTCCCCCAGCGAGGCGTACCAATCGACCACTTCGCGCACCATTGCGGGGTCGTCGGTGATCAGGTTGTCGCAGCCCAGGTCGAGTAAACGCAGTACGGCCTCGCGATCCGATACGCCCCATACGTGGACTTCCATGCCGCGCCGGTGCGCGCGTTTGACCAGAGGCCCGTTGACCAGCCGCTGGTGCAAACTGAGAAAGTTCACCGGCAGCCGCGTCATATCACCTTGGCCGGTCGAGAGAATCATGCCGACTGGGATCTCGGGCGCCCGTCGGGTCGTTTCCGCAAGCGGGGCCAATTGCAGGCACGAGACGATGGCCGGGCCGGAAAAATCGTGGGCGCGCAACACGTCGAGCACGGCCGGCACCAGCAGTGCATTGTCGCCGTAATACTTGAGCTCGACGTTCAGGCGAATCTCCGCGCCGCAGGCGGCGATCATCTCGGCCAGGGTCGGCACGTGCTCATCGGTCGGCGCGCCCGAGTTTCTCATGCGCAACGCTGCCAGGTCGACGGTGCTAATATCTTTTACCTCGCGCGGGTCGCCCGTCATGCGGCGCAGATCGCGATCGTGCATCAGAACGACTTCACCGTCGGCCGTTTGCTGCACGTCGATCTCGGCGAAGTCGGCGCCGGCAGCGATCGACAGCCGTAGCGCCGCCAGGCTGTTTTCCGGCGCGGTCTTCGGACCGGCACGATGCGCCGTGACCAGCATCGGACGACGTTCGAGGGATTCTCGCTCCAGATGCACGGCATAGCCGATGCTCGCAAGCGGACCCAGGCAAGCGAGGGCAATCAGCACTGCGCGCCGACCACCGCTCCCTTGCCGGCCGCCGGTGCTCGTCGGCCACGCAGCGCGGCGCGGCAACTGTTGCGAACGCTGCCCATGCACGTATTCGTAAGCGAGCAAACCGGCCATGCCGATCGCGAAGACGGCGGCCAGCAGTTGCAGAACCAGCCCGTCCACCAAGAGCAACAAGGCCGTTAACCAGACGAGGCTCGTCAGCCGCCCGGCAAACCGATCAAGCAGCACGACGTTGAGCACGTTCAGCAGTGCGACGGCGATCGCGAAGGCGACATACTTTGCCAGTTGCCACCCGCCCAGCACGGTAATCACGCGCGCCACCCGGCCGCGCATCAACTGCGAACTTTGCGCGAGAGTCCCCAGGATCGAATGGCTTTCCACCACACAGACCGGCACCGCCAGCGCCCAGCGCGCGAACAACCAGACCGCCACGATCGCGAACCCCACCGTCAAGGCAATACCGCATCCGACCGCGGCCCAGAATCGCGGCGGACGCTCGGCCAGAAAGTAGTGGATGTCGGCGTCGCTCAGCAGCAGCCAGTAAACCGCGCCACCGAGCGCCATAAACGGCAGCGCCGCGAGCAGCGCCAGCGCCGTCTGAATCAAGGCCAAGGCGAACAGTCGCGGGGCCGCCCACACGAGTGCCCTCGCCAGAGTACCTGCCGAGACGGTTAGTCCATCGAGCGCCGCGTCGGCCAGCAGAATCAATCCCGCGTACTCGAAAAAGACCAATGCAAACCCCACGCTGCCGAAGAGCACCAGGGCCAGCGCGCCCAGCGGCGAGAGCAAGAACGACACCAGTTCGAAGTTACCCAGCACCGCGTCGCCCGAGAGGCCGACGGCGTGATACGTACACGTCGCCACGAGGGGGCCGAGCACCGCGGCCATGACCAGCGACATCAATAGCTCATAGCCAACGAGCGGCTTCCAGGCGCGGCACAGCGCTCCGGCGGCAACCAGCCAATTCTCAGCGCGGGTCATATCGGGCCGTTTCTCGGAGTGCGAGGCTTTCAAGATTTGACGCGGCACGAAGCCGGCATGGTATGATTGCGAGAGATGAATCGAAACAGCTTCACCAGCCGATTGCTCTTGGCCACCAGCAACGATGCCGTGCTCTTGCTGTTGGCATTCTTCGCCTATCGCAATGGGCTCTGGCCGATCGCTGTGCTATTGGCCGTCGGCGCGATTGTGAGCACCGGCTACGTCTTGTTGCGGAAATCTGTTCGACCGTGATCTGTTCGCCGGCAGGGGGCATCCGCGCAGCAGCGGGCGCCACGCACACGCTCAGCCGCGTATCTTTGCGAGCGCGTCATGAACCGCTTCACGCACGGCAGGGCTCGGATCATTTTGCGCCCTTTGCAGTGCTCCGGCCGCCGACTTGGCCGCCGCGCCAAGGTCACCCAGCGCCGCCGCCGCCTCCTGACGCGTCACGTCGGTTTTTCCCTCCTGCACCAGACCCACCAGTACCGGCACCGCCAGTGCGACCGTCTGAGCATTGTCGGGCTGCACGCGCAACAGCGCCTCGGCACAGGCCAGTCGCAGCAATTGATCCTTCGATTTGAGATGCTTCTGCAATTCGTCGACGGCCGCGCGGGCCGCCGGACCAATGTTCGCCAGCGCAAACGCCGCTGCTACGCGCACGTCTTCGTCGCTGTCGTGCAGCAGTGGAACAAGCGCGGTCGTGGCGTCGGCCGCCGCCGGTCCGATGCTCCCCAGGGCGAGCACGATGTCGCGCCGTCGCGGCGCGTCGGCCTCGCCGAGCAGTTCCACCACAGTCGGAACCGCCCCGGCCGCCGATGGGCCCATGCGACTGAAAACCCGCAGCGCTCGATCCTGACTGGCCGGGTCTTTAAGTCGTTCGACCACGCGCGGCACAATCGCCTCGCCCAGTGACGCCAGCGCCCGAGCCACGTTCTCCTGCACTTCCGGATCAGGATCATCCAACGCGGCCATGAGCGGCGGACCGACCGTTTCACGCGGCGCATTCAAGTCGAGCAGGGCCTTGGCGGCTCCCTCCCGCAGGTTCGCATCTTTGCTTTTCAATCCGGCGACGATCAACTCGACCGCTTTCGTCACGGCACTCGCGTCGTCGGGCTTGATCTTGGCAACAGCCCAGCCCGAGATCATGGCCAGGAACGCATCGTCTCCCCCTTCGGCCTTTTCCAAAGCCGGCAGAGCATCGGCCGCGCGGGCCTGGCCCAGCGCGAACGCGCTCGCGTAGCGAACCGCGGGAGTCTTGTCCGCGAGCGCTGCCATCAGTGACGCTTGTGCACTGGCAGCGTCCGCGCCGATCGCTCCCAACGCCATGGCGGCCTGCATGCGCACCTCGGGGTCAGGGTCTTCGAGCAATTTGGCGAGCGCGGGCGTCGCGTCTTTGGCCGCCGGCCCCATTTCGGCCAACACCAGCGTGGCCCAATAACGCCCTTGCCGGTGGCCAAGCGCCTCGACGAGCGCGGGCACGGCTTCGGCGCCTCCTTCGGCCAAGCTTTGCAGCGCCGGCAGTTTCACCGACGGGTCGGCGTCTTCGAGCGCTTTGACCATCAGCGGGATGGCGACGTCCTGGCCCGGCTCGAGCCGGGCGAGCGCGCTGATCGCCGCCCGCCGCACCTGCGCGTCGGGATCGGTGATCAGGCTGGCCAGCCCGTCGACGATCGACGGCCGCCTATCGTCCAGCATGCCCAGGGCCCGCGCCGCGTGCGCGCGAACGGCGGCATCTTCGTCTTTCAGCGCCTTGAGCAACGCCGGCGCGGCGCTCTTTGCCTTGGGGCCGATCGTTTCGAGCGCCCGGGCGGCTCGCCAACGCACTCCCTCGTCGGCATTAGCGAGCGCCTTGGCGAGTTGCGGCACCGCGGCGACTCCCTTGGGACCCGCGTCGGCCAAATCGTCGATCGCCCGTTGCGCCACCCGGCTGTCGGTGTTGTTGATGTCGCTGATGGACTGCCGTAGTGCGTCAGGCTTCTGCGGAGCGCAGCCCAACAGCATCACGGGCAACGACAAACTGCCGATGATTCTCAATACTTGCATGATGGGTCGGTCCAACCGAGGTGATGCGAACGAGGCGTGGCGAGGTTCCGGGGTTCTATCCCGCAGGAAAGCGCGCGTCGTAAGCCAGGCTTTCGACGAATTTCTTGGCCGCGATCCAGTCGTTGGCCTGGTACTCGTTGATGTTTTTCTTGAGCGCCGCCAGCAAGTCGCCCGTGACTTGTTGCACTTGCCGGAACACGTCGGGCGAGATCGAGCTGGCCGTGGCGCGCTCGGCGAAAAGTTTGTCCAGTTGCTCGCGGTCGTCGGCGTACTGAGCATCGCGGAGGATGATCGGCCAGTTGAGTTGCCCGGTCAGCGGGTCGAGCTGCGTGGACGTCAATCGCGTGGGCAAACCCACCCGCGCAAACCGCATGATTTCGTTCTGCGACAGGCGGGGCGATCGCTTTGATGCGCGGTAAGCGCGGTTGGCTTTCCGCATCTGGTAATAGGCCTCGGTCCATTGCAGGCGGTTTTGAATGTCCATCGAGCGGGCTTGCTCGTAGTTTTGCGCGGCCATCGAATCCATCAGATTCGCGGATCCGGCCGAGCGCACCACGTCGGCAAACCCGCGCTGATAGCTTTCGGCCGCCGTCGATGGCCCGAAGCCATTGAAGTACGGCGCCGGCGCGAACCATTGCCCCACGGCCACCAGCGGTACGAGGATTCCGATGGTCGCTGCAGCCGCGATGAGCCTGCGCATCGTGTCACTCCTTGATGAAATCACGGCGATCGAGATGCGTGCGTCAGAGCCCGAGAACGAGAAGGGGCGGCCGGCCCCACGTCAGACAAGTTCTGCCGCCGACTCGGTTAGAAAGGAACGGATCAGCACAATCTTGAAGCCTTTCACGCCGAAATGCAAACGATTTCGTCCATGCGCGCGGCAACAGAAATGGGCATGGCACAGCGGGGAGTGCGGAAATGAGGCGCACTAGTGGCTTAATGCCGGTTCTGACTACAATGCTATCCTATTCTTGGGCAGCTTCGATCGATTGATCCGGGAGCGTCGCATGCGTTTCTATTTAGTTCAACTTGTCGCACTCTGCTGCTCAATCAATCTGATCGGTCCGGCGGCGGGGCTGGCCGAAGAATCGGCCGCGACTCGGCAAGCGGATGCCTCGGCCGACGAGAAGGCAATCCGTGAAGCCGGCGACGCCTATCGCGCGGCGTTCGCCAAGGGTGATCTCGAGGCGGTCGCCGCCTTCTGGGCCGCGAACGCCGACCTGGTCGATCAAACCGGGCACGCCTTCAAAGTGCAGGCGCTGATCGAGCAGGCGCGCAAGCGGGCCGAAGCGGGCGGCCAGATTCCTCCGCCGCAACGAAAGAGCACGACCCTGTCGATTCGTTTCATCACGCCCGACGTGGCGCTGGAAGACGGCACGTTCGAGCGTGGCGGCGAGGACGGATCGCGCCAAGGCCGCTACACAGCGGTGTGGGTCAAGCGAAACGGCAAATGGCTGCTCGATGGCGAGCGCGAGTCACCGGTCAACGCTCCGGCGGTCGAAGATCCGCTCCCCTCGCTGGCCTGGATGGTGGGCGAATGGACCGCTACGGGCGACGACCAATCGGCCGAGATGTCCTGCACCTGGGGGCCCGGCAAAACTTACTTGCTGCGGCAGATCACGCTTAAACCAAAGAATGGCGACCCGATAACCGCTACACAATGGATCGGCTGGGACCCCATACAAGAACAACTGCGCTCGTTCCTGTTCGATTCCCGGGGCGGGTTCAACGACGGTGTCTGGACCAATGAGGGGGACGCCTGGGTCGTGCGCAACAAGGGGACCACGCGCGACGGCACGCGCAGCTCGGGCGTCATGCTCTACAGCCGCATCGATGACAACACCTGGACGATCGAGTCGCTCGAAGACGAAGTCGACGGGCAGCCCGGTCCCGAAATTAACCTGCGCGTGACGCGTAAAAAGGCCGGCCGCTAGCGGCTGCCTTTTCAATTGCATCGGCGATTCAGAAAGGATCCACGTCGTGTCAGAAATGCGACGCACACGCTACGTTCTTGGCGGCACCGCAGGCGCGCTTGCGGTGCTGGCGTTTGGATTCTGGGCTGTCGGCTCTTCGCCGGCGCAGCAAACGAAAAAGCAGCAGCCCGGAAAGGCAGCCGCCGGATCGTCGCGCGCGACGCAAAGTGCTGCACCCGCCGCGGGCGGCGCCGCGAAAGCCGCTGCGCCGCGCGAACGCATCGATACGCTCGCCCAGCAACAGTTTTTGGCGACCGAGGAATGGAAAACGACGGCCGCGGACTTCGACGCCTGGCTGAGCTCGCAAACGTTTTACGACGACGCGCGTACGGCCGAAACGCGGGCCCGCTTCGCCGTCGGCGTCGAGCGGATGAGCGCCGAGCAGTTGCAGCGCTTCATGGTCGAGCTGCAGAAGAAACTGGAATTGCTTTACGGCCCCATCGCCCAGGATGCCGAAGCGTACCTGGCGGAAAAGGCGGCCGTGGCCTCGCCGGCCTACATGAAACGAATTCTCGACCAGATTCCGGACGTGCTGACCGCCAGCGCCGCGCAAATCGATCAGAGATTGGTTGCCTATGCGGCGAAGCGCCAGAGCCGACGAGATTCGCAGCAGCGCTTCGACGAGAATCGGCAAGTGCGCGTGGCCGCGAATCAGGCCCGGGCCCAGGAACGCCGCGACGCCCAGCAGCGCGCCGCGGAAAGGCGCGGCCGTTCGCCGGCCGTAACCAATGCGTCGACCGAGAATAACTTCACGCCCGCCCGGGATTACGCTCCGCACAATCAGCCGCAGAGCGGGTTCGGCATTCCGATGATGGGATTTGGGATGGGCGGCTTCGGCGTGATTTGGTGAGCGCCGGCTGAGCGGTCATTCGTGCGTGCCGACGATCGTTTGATCGAAGTCGATGATCGAGCCGGTCATCAAGCCCGCGCGCTCCGAGAGCACGAAGGCCGCGACCTGCGCCACTTCGTGCGGTTTCAGCAATCGGCCGAAGGGCTGCCCGGCCTCGGCTTTCGTCAGCCAATCGCTGGCGGCATTGTGAAAGTTCTTTTGAATCGCATGTTCGCCGGGCGTGTCCATCCAGCCGATGTTCAGGCCGTTGACGCGAATCCGCTCGCGCACCACCGACCGTGCCACGTTTTTCGTCAAGGTCGCCAGTGCGCCTTTTGACATCGAATAGGGGCACAAAAACGGCTGGCCGCCGTGACTCGACATGCTGAGGATATTCACGATCGACCCCTGCACCTTGCGCTCGACCATCAGCCGCAGCGATTCCTGCATCAAGAAGAACGGCGCCCGCACGTTCACGGCCATGATGCGGTCATACAACTCGGGCGAGGTATCGAGAATCGTGCCGCGATCGGTCAGAGCCGCGCTATTCACCAGATAATCGACGCGGCCGAAGTGTTCCCGCGCGGCGCCCACGACAGCCCGGCAGTCGGCAACCTGGGCCAGGTCGGCCGGGACGAACTGCGTGCGACAGCCGAGCTGGCCGAATTCGTCGGCCAGGCGCTTGCCGTTGGCGGCGTTGCGACCGCAAATCACCAGCCCGCCGATCATGCGCTCGGCGATCAAACGGCGTGCGATCGCTTCGCCCAAGCCTTGCGTGCTGCCGGTGACGATAGCGATCTTTTCCGATACGTCAGCCATGCGGTCTCACCTTCCTGCAAACGACACCATGATTGCGCCGGGACAGAGCATCCGGGTGCGGACGAGTATAGCGGCGCGCGCGCCGGTATTTCAAAGCGCGGAGAAGCACCGCTGTTTCGCACAGCACAATTTGGCGAGGAACAACCGGCCACTCAACTCTCTGTTGGATGCCGGGCGGTCCCTAAGGCAAAGGCGCATCGATGTACGGAAGCGCGATCCCGTGACTTGTGCAAGTCCTCTCCCTGGCCGTTCCTCTTGCGGCTATGGAAAGCGCGGAGGGTGACGTCGCGGCCTGAAGCAGGCCGCTCGCGCTTCTTCCGGTGCATTCGTCTCTCCGCCGCGGCGGTCTGCGCGGGAATTTCATCTTTCTCCGTCACATATCCTCGGCCCGATCCGTCTATCCTCTTGTGGGGCCACGATTCTGTGTCCCCCGGGAGGGATAAACATGAGCGCAGGCAAGGTTTTACGCACAGACATCCATTCGGCCGACGCAATCGTCGTCGGCGGTGGCCTGGCCGGATTGCTGGCCGCCGCCCGGTTAGCTCGGGCGGGACTTTCGGTCCGGGTTTTCGAACAAGCGGGCCATCTCGGCGGGCGCGCCGTCACCAATGAGTTGCATGGCGTTCGCTTCAACCTCGGGCCGCATGCGCTGTACGCCACCGGGCCTGCCCGCCGGTCGCTCGAAGAATTGCAGGTGCCCATCGCAGGGCACTTTCCCAGCCCCGGCAGGCCGCTGGTCACGCTGCGCGGAACGTCGTATCGTTTACCGGCCGGGCTGGGCTCGCTTGCCACGTCGCGCTTGTTGAGCTTCGGCGAGAAACTGCGCCTCGCGCGACTATTTGCCACGATCAAGTCGATCGACACGCGCCGCCTCGACAGCACCAGCGCGCGCGAGTGGATCGAACGTGTTGCCGGCCGCGGCAATTTGGCGCTGCTTCTGGCCGCGCTGTTCCGCGTCAGTACGTATGTCGACGACGCGGAGCACTTATCGGCCGGCATGGCGCTCGATCAATTGCGGACGGCGCTTGTGGGCAACGTGCTGTATCTCGACGGCGGTTGGCAAACGATTGTCGATGGCCTGCGCAACGTCGCGACCGGTCATGGTGCATTGATCGAAACGCAAAAGCACGTGCAGTCCGTGTCAAGCGGCGGCTCGAGCGTCACGGTCCGCCTGGCGAGCGGCGACGCATTGCACGCCCGGGGCGTGATTCTGGCCGTCGAACCGGCCGCGGCGTGCCGGCTGCTCGGCGCTTCGGTCGACCACGAGTTTGCGCAGTGGGCGAACCGGCAGGTGGCCGTTCCCGCGGCCTGCTTGGACGTGGCGCTTCGCGACTTGCCACGGCCTGGCGATCGCTTCGCGCTCGGACTCGACCAGCCCCTTTATTATTCGGTTCATTCGGCGGCTGCGCGCCTGGGGCCGGTGGGTGTCCACGTTCTGCACGTGATGAAATACGCACGTGCGGATCGCGAGGACCCCGCGGCCGGTGTCCAGGCGGAGTTGGAAGCGATGCTGGATCAATTGCAGCCCGGGTGGCGGGCGCATCTTGTCGCCCGCCGTTTCCTCCCCAGAATGACGGTGACCCACGCGCTTCCTTTGGCGGCGGCTGGCGGCGGATCCGGGCGAGCGACGGTCGACGCAGCCCGACTGCCGAACGTTTTCCTCGCCGGCGATTGGGTCGGTCCCGAGGCGATGTTGGCCGATGCGTCGGCGGCTTCGGCCGCGCTTGCCGCGCAGCGGGTTCAGTCAGTGGTGCGCGGGGCAGAAGCGCGGAACGATCAAGAGCATGTTCTCTATGCACGTGGCTGACAAAATCTTCGAGGAAGAACGCCCGCGGCTGGAACGGTTCGCCTACCGCATGCTGGGCTCGCGCGCCGACGCCGACGACGTGCTACAAGAGGCCTTCTTGCGCTGGGCCGGCGCGGACCGTAGCGACGTGCAGTCGCCCGCGGCCTACCTGAGTTCGATCGTGGCGCGGCTGTGTATCGATCAACGCCGCTCGATCGAGGCGCGCAAGGCAAGCTACGTCGGTCCCTGGTTGCCCGAGCCCATCGTCGGCGCCGAAGAGAGCGATCCGGCCCGCCGGCTGGAAACGGCCGAAACCGTGTCGCTGGCGCTACTCATGATCCTGGAAAGCCTGTCACCGGTCGAACGGGCTGCGTTCTTGCTAAAGCGGGTGTTCGACTATGGCTACGACGAAATCGCCGCCATCCTGGACAAGTCGGCGCCGAATTGCCGGCAACTGGTGCATCGCGCCGAGCTGGCGATCGAAGGCGGCCGGCCGCGCTTCACGCCCGATCCGGGCGAGGCCGAACGAGTGACCCAGGCGTTCCTCGGGGCCTGCACCAGCGGGGACGTGCAGGGCCTGCTCGAACTATTGGCCGACGACGTCGTGGTGTACAGCGATGGCGGCGGCAAAGTGCCGGCGGCGCTCGCGCCGGTGCGCGGCGCCGATCGCGCCGCGCGGTTCTTCGTCGGCGTCACGAAAAAACAGCCTGCCGGCGCCGTGGTGGAGCACGCGCGCGTCAATGGTCAGCCAGGCATCGTGATTCTCGTAGCTGGCCGGGCCGATACCGTGCTGACCCTGGATGTTTCCCACGGACGCATCGTTACCTGCTATGCCATCCGCAATCCTGAGAAGCTGGCACGGGTCAGTCACGACCTCGCGAATCGCACGAACTGATCGGCGCTACCGCAGAGCCACCAACCCTATCATGACGCGTCGCGCGGCGCGATGGTCGGCGCCCGCTCGACGTTCGCCTCAGCGGTCGGCGTATTGTCCCCGGAAGGATTAACGGGCGGCCCGCCGACAAGCGGCAGACGAACGACGAACTCGCACCCCTGGCCGGAACCGTCGCTGTGCGCGGTGATCATGCCGCCGTGCAATTCGACAATCGGCCGGACGGCGGTCATGCTGATGCTCGTCCCGCTTCGCTCTCGGGCATTCGCCCGATCGAGCAAATCCCCGGGTTGAAAAACACGCGCCAGCGCCTCGGCGGAGAGTCCGGCGCCGGTGTCGCGGACTTTGAGAACGGCGACCCCGTCTTTTTCGTTCACGGTCAACCAGATCTGGCCGCCCGGGTTGGTCGACCGAATCGCGTTTTGCAGCAAGTTGAAGGCCACGCGCTCCAGCCGCTGCGCGTCGCCGTCGACCAGCACTGGCTTTTTCGCCAGGGAGATATTCAGTTCTCGGCCTGATTGCGCCGCCAGGCTGCGGAGGCCGTGAGCCGCGCGATTGGCGATTTCGACAAGATCGACGTTGCGCTTGTTCAGATGAATGCCGGCCTGGCTGTGGCGAAACGCGTCGAGCAGATCATCGATGAGTCGGCCGAGCTGGCTGGTTTCTTGCTTGACGATCTCCATGGCCGATTCCATCTCGGACGCTGTCGCGGCGATGCTATGGAACGAGGCGGCACTGGCGATGGGAATCAGAGGCCGGCGCAATTCTTCGGCGAGAACGCCCAGGAAATTCTCGCGGCGCTGGTCAATCTCGCGCAATTGGCCGCTCAGGGTTTCGAGCTCTTGATGGAGCCGCTTGCGTTCGGCGGCAAGTTCGCGGGCTTGCGTGCCGTAAAGCTCTTCCGTCCGTTTGGCCTCTTGCCGTGCGCGCCAGAAGCGGCCCCCGAGGCCGACGATCAGGCACCCGAGAGCGAGAAAGGTCACGACCGCGATGTAATTGTAGCCGTCGAGCACGAAGACGCTGTGGCGCGGCTCGATGAAGAAGAACGTCGCCATCGGCACGCTTGCGAATAGCACGAACAGCGCGGGGCCAACTCCGCCCAGCCAAGCCGTGGCAATAAGCGCCGCCATGTAGGTCATAAAGGCCTGGCGGTCGCCCAGCAGCGGATCGAGCGCCAGGCGAACCAGCGTCGCTATGATCAGACCAAGAGAAGCCCAGACGTAGGGGCGCGCAGTAACCCACGCGCCACGATTCATCGCAGAGCCAGCACTCATCACGCACTTCGCTTTCTGGAGACGAATCTACCCCTTTTTCAAGCTGGCCCGCGACAGCTCGAACGCCGAAAGCAACCCGGCTCAACAAGGAAGAGACCCCCGATTCTAGTTGCCAACTGCAAGGGCGGCAAACTGTTAAACCCGGCTCGCCGCGCCGAGTACCGCAAATATCGCGGAATCGATGGTATAAGCATTCGTCCCGCGGGGAACGGTTCTCTCGCAGCCGGCGGATTTGTGCCAGGAATCGTGACTAGAGCAGAAACGACACCCGGTCACCGCCAGCGGCAAAGAAGGACCAGCGTGACATTCTGTCACCACCTTGCGGCGGGTCCGATATAATGCGGGCGTTGTTGGTAGTCACACCGGGCGCGTTACGATCACTCGAACCGGCGCTATACATGACGCGCTGGTTCCTTTGCTGCGAGCTCATCCCATGATGCCTTCCTTTTCGTACGTATCTCGGCGCCGTTTCTTGGGTAGCGTTGCCGCCTCAACGGCCGTGTTCACGGTGCATGGCGCCTTTGCCGAAGAGTTGACCCGCACACCTGCCCAGACCGAGGGCCCTTTTTATCCCGACAAGCTGCCGCTGGACACGGACAACGATCTGATCATCGTCAACGATTCCATCACGCCGGCCGTGGGCGAGATAACACACCTCAGCGGTCGCATCCTCGATGCCCGCGGCGAGCCATTGCGCAACGCATTGGTCGAGATCTGGCAGGTCGATAACCAGGGCGCGTACATCCATTCGCGAAGCGGCAATCGCGACGCGCGCGACACGAACTTCCAGGGCTTTGGCCGCTTTCTCACCGGCTCGACCGGCGAATACTTTTTTCGCACGATCAAACCAGTGCAATACCCGGGCCGCACGCCGCACATCCATTTCGCGATCAAGACCAAGGGGCGCGACAAGTTCACGACCCAGTGCTACGTGAAGGGATCGCCGGGCAACGAACGCGACATGGTCTACCGGGGCATTCGCGATCCGCAAGCACGCGACGCCGTGACGATCGATTTCGCGCCCATCCCGAATTCGAAAATCGGCGAGTTGGCGGCACGATTCGACATCGTGATGGGCTTTACGCCGGAAGACCCCGCCTAGCGCCTGCCGTCGATTGGCGCGTGCGCGTCAGGATGGCGCGCCGCTAACCAAGCGCGGGTACAGCATGACCACCACGGCCAGCACGACCAGGGCAAACGCGGCCCAATCGCTCCATCGCGGCGCTTCGTGCAGATAAAGAAAGCTGAATACCAGGAACACCGAGATGGAAATCACTTCCTGGATGATTTTCAGTTGCGGTGCGGAAAACTGCCCATGACCGATGCGGTTGGCCGGCACTTGCAAGGCATATTCCGGCAAAGCGACCAGCCAGCTGGCCAGGATCACGACCAGCAGGTGCGTCGACTTGAAACGCAAGTGTCCATACCAGGCCATCGTCATGAAGGCGTTCGAGCAGATCAGTAGCAGGACCGTAGTCACGGCAACTCCTTGTCGGAATGGGCGATTTTCGTGATCTCGCGCAGCGCGAAATGGCCGCGTCCCGCAGCCACGGCCAATCATCCGTGAAGTCGCGGCCGCGCTTGCCCACCTTACACGCGAGCCAAGCGAGTTTGCGAGGGGGATTTCGCAGCCGCGCGATCTATGAGTCAAGAATTAACGTTCCATAAAAACAGCCGCAAAACCGGCTTTCGTTGTTTCGCGCGTCCCCAGGGCTATAATTCCTGCTAGGTGTGCGACCGTTCGATCGAATAATGATTCGCGGAGCTTTGGCCATGTGCCGTCGCTGGAATCCTCCGGTCCTGGCTCTTTTTCTGATTGCCGCTTCTGGTGCGATTGCCGCCGCGGCCAGCAAAGATGAGAGCGCCTCGAAATCAACGTTCCTGCGGCTTGCGCGCGACGATAAGGATCAACCGGTGTCGATGGATACGGCCATCGTGCGCTACAAGGCGAAATCGCCCGACAAGCAGGACGTGACGATCGACCTGATCGGGGCGGTACACATCGGCGAGAAGGCTTACTACGACAAGCTCAATGAGGAATTCGAGCAGTACGAAGCATTGCTGTACGAGTTGGTTGCTCCGGAAGGAACGCGCGTTCCCAAGGGGGGCGGCGGCGGCAGCGGCCATCCGGTGGCACTCTTGCAAAACGGCATGAAGGACATGCTGGAGCTGGAACACCAGCTCGAATACATCGATTACCACAAGGACAACTTCGTACACGCCGACATGTCGCCGGATGCTTTTTCCAAGTCGATGGAAGACCGCGGCGAAAGCGTGTGGACCATGATGTTCCGCATGATGGGACAGCAGATCGCGCAACAGAGCAAGCATCCGAGCCGTTCGTCCGACATGGATATCCTCATGTCCCTCTTCGACAAGAACCGCGCCCTGACACTCAAGCGGTTGATGGCCGAGCAATTCGAGGATATGGACGGGGCCATGAGCGCGTTGGAAGGGCCCGGCGGCTCGACACTGATCACCGAGCGCAACAAAGTGGCGCTCAAGGTGCTCGCCGAGCAGATCGGCGCGGGCAAGAAGCGCATCGGCATCTTCTACGGTGCGGGGCACATGCCCGACATGGAAAAGCGCCTGATCAAAGACCTGGGCGCCACGCGTGATACCGAACGCTGGCTCATTGCGTGGGATCTACGCGCGAAGAACAAAGGCGCCGGCGGCTCCAAGGACGCAGGTACCAAGAAGAAATCCGCCGCCAAGACTCCCGCGCCGAATTAGGGCGAATCAGCCTGTTCGACCGCGACCGTGCCCGGCCGGCATTCACTGCCGCGCCTTCGCCCGAAATTCATAGACCGTGTACACCGCATGTCGCGACGGCTCGGGGGGGCAATTGAGCCGCACGCGGTAGTTCTGCTCACCGGTCAATTCGTGGTGCGCGGACATTTCCTCCATCCATGCGCCAAAGGCCGCTTCATCCCGGGCTTCTCCGGCAAATTCGCAAACGACGCAGCGTAGTGGCCTGTCGATTGGCAAAGCGTCGAGATTGATGCTTCGCCCGCCCTGCCCGTGTAGTGGCGAGTAGGCGCGCTGGTAGCACAGGTAATCTTCGGGAACCGGGGCCGCGGTGAATCGTTTGCCCAGGTCGGTATGTACGCAGACGACGTCCCCCTCTTCGCCATTCTCCTTCCAGAACCAGCGTACGAATCCGCGATGCTCGAAATCGACGAGCCGCTTGTACGGCTTCGTGATGTCGCGCACGAGCGTCACCGCGCCGATCACGAACAGCACGGCGACGGCGATCTGAAAAGCGCGGCGCCGCGCTTCCGGCCTGGCAAAGCTTTGCAGCACCGTGGCCGCGCCCAGGCCAATCGCCAGACATGCGAGCGACGCATACCACTGCGAGAGCCGCGCCCCTCCGTACGGATAGCGCTTGAGCGCGGCCGCGACAAACGCCAGAAGCAATGGCGCCAGGACCAGCGTCGCAAGCATTCGGTCACGCCGCCTTAGGAGTACGATGGCTCCCACGACAAAGCAAGCCAGCGTCAGGATGCTGCCGAAATGATCGTCGCCAACCGGATAGGCCATCATCTCGCCGGCGTGAATCGTGGCCATCCAACCTAAGAAGGCCCAGGGCCGCCACGGCGGGAAGCCCTCGGCCCAGTATTGGTGCATGAACTCGTGCGTTGCCGCATACTGGGCCGCGGTGACCGACCGCAACATCAGCAGGAAGGTCACGGCCACGAGCACGTTGTACAGGGCGAAGGCGATCCACGCCGCTCGATCTCGCGTGCGCGCGACCGGTAGCGCCAGCGCCATCGAAACAGCCCCGGCGACGAAGATCGTGGGATTCGAAATCGAGATCATCGCTGGCCCCGCCACGGCCAGGGCCCACAACCAACGACGCTCCGTCGGCGCTTGCCAGAAGCGGACGGCCAGCCAGGCAAGAAACAGCGCCGCCGTCAGGTCCGATCCGTACGGCTTGCACTCCGCGGCATGCCGGATCGGGTAATAGCTGACCGCCAGGATGCCCACGGCCAGCACCATAGGCACCTTATTCAATGTCCGAGCCGCCAGGTCGCGAAACAGGAACATGCCTGCCACGCTGGCGATGACCGCAAACAGCCGCAGCGACCATTCGGAAAACCCGAAGAGCTTGATCGCCGTCAACTCGGCCGCCATGTAGCCAACCGGCGCCACTTGTTGCAGGGACAAGGGCTTGAGCAGGTCGCCATATCCGCGGTCCAGAAAGTTCTGGACCAGCATCAGCTCGTCGCCCCAGAACGGAAAGTTCAGCAGGTAGCGCGCCAGCCGCAGCGTCACGCCCACGGCTACGAACGACCACGCCAGATGATCGAGCCGGCCATCAGCGGCCGTATCAAGCACCGGCGCGGGAGTGTCAACGCGGGCCTGGGACCGGACCATGCGTCCGATCGGCCAGCGCGATCTGGTTGCGGTGTCGCTCATCAACAAAGATCCGATTGCCAGGAGGTCCGCCGCGGAAAAAGCCGCCAGAAGATAGTCCCTCGAGCGCGAATCGGACAAGGTCAGCCCTGATTGCGGTGGCCGGCGAAGCGCGATCACGATTCCGAAAAACCCGCGTTGGCCGTGACGTCCTCCCCGCCCCCGCTCGCTCCCGAAGAGCCGGCGCCGCGAGCTATAATTGGGGGCGGTTCAAGGCCGCCGCGCTCGCGTCGAATACACATTTGTGAATGCCGTCTTTGGCCAAGGCCTGCACCCGCGGGGCAGGTAAAACTTCTTACGACGATTCCCGAACCCCGCACGCTAGCACCACCTTTCGTCCCGCTCGATTTCCGAGAAAGAATTTTTGCGCCACAAGAGCCCAGCTTTTTCATGGCCGTTGACTTTCACGCTTGGGCCGCCCAGATCCAGTCGCTCGACCGTGCGCTCGCGGATCTGCGTGCCACGGCGCAAAGCCTCGGTGTGCCGCCGCCGGTGGGCGAGGAATGGTACGAGCTTTTGACGCACAAGTTGGTGCCGCAGGCCGCGGCGCCGCCCGTGCTCGTCGTGGCGATCGTGGGCGGTACGAATATTGGCAAGTCGGCCATCTTCAATCACCTGGCGGGCGAGATGGCCAGCGCCGTCAGTCCCTTGGCCGCCGGCACTCGGCATCCGGTCTGTCTGGTGCCGCCCGACTTCGACGACCGGGCGACGTTGAGCCGCCTGTTCACAGGGTTCGATTTGTGTCCTTGGCATGCGGCGGAAGATCCGCTCTCCGAAACGCCCGAGCATCGCCTCTTCTGGCGCGCAGGCGCCGCGGCTGCGTCGCGTCTCTTGCTATTGGATACGCCCGACATCGATTCCGATGCGCCGGTCAACTGGCAGCGTGCGGACATCATTCGTCAAGCGTCGGACGTGTTGATCGCCGTCTTGACGCAGCAGAAATACAACGACGCCGCGGTGAAGCAGTTCTTCCGCAAAGCGGCCGAGGCCGACAAGCCGATCATCGTGCTGTTCAACCAGGTCGACCTGGCGGCCGATCGCGACTATTGGCCGCTGTGGCTGAACACGTTTGCCGAGGAGACCGGCGCCCGGCCCGAGCTGGTTTATGTAGTGCCCTACGATCGGCAGGCGACGGCGGCGCTCGCGCTGCCCTTCTATCAGGTCGGACCCTCGGGGCGTGACGCGCCGCGCGAAAAGGTCTCGCTGCGCGACGATCTGGCGGCGCTGCACTTCGACAAGATCAAGCTTCGCACCTTTCGCGGCGCGCTGGTGCGGCTCTTGGATCAAGACGCAGGCGCGCCGGCCTATCTGGAGCGCATCCGTTATCGGGCCGGCGAGTTTGCCGCGGCCTCTCAAGCGCTTGCGGCGGCCGAGATGGCCCGCGTTCCCTGGCCGGCCGTGCCACCGCAATTGCTTGTCGAGGAAATCCGCGAGTGGTGGGACGCGCGGCGCAGCCCCTGGTCGCGCCGCGTGCATGGCGCTTACCGAGCGCTGGGACGCGGTGTCGGCTGGCCCGTGATGGCCGCCTGGCGCGCCTGGAATGGCCCGCCGACGGATCCGTTGGCGACATTTCGAGCCCGCGAGCGCACGGCCATCGTCGAGGCCGTGGAAAAGCTGCTCGACGAGCTCGACCGCCTGCGCCGCTTGGGAAACGAAACGCTGCGGCCGCGCTTGGAAGCGCTTCTGACGGGCGACCATCGCGCCGCGCTGCTGTCGCGTATCGAGGCAGCGCACGCCGCGCTGCCGGCGCTCGACGACGATTACCGTGCGACGTTGCGCGCCGAACTCGACCGCTGGGGAAGCGAGAATCCCGGCGCGGTTTCCTTTCTGCAATCCCTTGACCATGCCACGGCCATCGCCCGGCCGGCAATCACCGTCGTGTTACTCGTGACCGGGACCTTCGTCGGAAGTGAAGTCGTCGGACAGACGGCCCTGCACCTGGCCGGGCACACGGCGGGCAACCTGGCGGCCGAGGCCGCGATTGCCGGCGGCATCACCGTCGGCGGCGACGCCGTGATGACCGCCACGGGCGAAGGCGTGCGCCAGACCGCGGCCCGCTTGTTCAGTCGCTTGCAAAACAGCTACGCCGAATCGCGCGCCGCCTGGCTGGCCGGCTGGCTCGATCGCGAGCTGCTTGGCGGACTGCTGGCCGATCTCCGCCGGGGCGCTGACGCACAGCGCAGCCCCGCCTTCCGCGCCGCCAATGCCGCGCTCGTGGCGCTGCGCGACGTGGGCGAATAGCATTCGCGCCGCCCATGTCGTACGCCGGCCGGCGTTCCAAAAGCGAAGGGGGTTTTATTTGCGCGGCGTAAGCGAAATAATGCCTCGCGTGCGTTCTGCGCGCAACCGCAAACCATTTCCCATTCCGAACATCATCGAAGGGTGCCCCACGATGCCCAAGCTATCGGTCGAAGGAGTTGGCGATTTCACGGTGCCGGACGGCAAGCGCATGGTGCTGGCCCTGGAAGAAGAAGCCGGCATCGATCAATTGCACGCTTGCGGCGGACACGCCCGCTGCACCACGTGCCGGGTGGAATTCGTCGCAGGCGAGCCGGAAAAAATGACGGTCGCCGAGAAGAACGTGCTGGCCGCCCGCGGCTTGAGCGGCGTGCGTCTTAGCTGCCAGATTCTCTGCGATCATGATATGACGGTCCGCGCCATCAGCCGCCTCGAAGGGAGCGGGCGCAAGGACGCCGGCGGAAAGCCGGCCGCCGAGATCCAACCGCAACCGGTCGAGTGGACGACGAAATAGATTACGCAAGCGCGCCAGGTCTGGAGTCTCCGCGCGATGAGTGAGCCGGCCGACACTTCTCCCGATGCCGCCGAAGTGCTGACCTGCGTCCATCCGGGCGCGGAAGGGAACATTCTCGAGATCACGATCAATCGCGCGGCCGTCCACAATTGCGTGAACGGCACGGCGGCCGCACAATTGCTCTCCGCCTGGCAGCGCTTTCAAAATGATGATTCACTGCTCGTGGCGGTACTGCACGGCGCCGGCGACAAATCCTTCTGCTCAGGCGCCGACCTGACGGCGCTCGACCAGCTTGCCACGCTCGGCGAGCATCCGGCTTCGAGCGGTGAGCTGCGCCAGCATGGCGCCGGGCCGATGGGCGGGACGCGCCTCGTTCAGGTCAAGCCTGTCATCACCATGGCCCAGGGTTACGCGTACGCGGGCGGGTTGGAACTTTTCTGCCACGGCCACATCCGCATCGCCGAGCCGCAAGCCAGCTTTTCGGTCGCCTGCCGGCGCTGGGGCGTGCCGCTGGTGGATGGCGGCACCGTGTATCTGCCGCGGCTCCTGGGGTGGGGGAGCGCGTTGCCGCTGATCATCACCGGCGAGCGCATCTCGGCGGCGCGCGCGCAGCAAATCGGCCTGGTCTGGGAAGTCGTACCGACGGGAACCGGGCTGGCCCGCGCGCTCGATATCGCCCGGCAAATCTGTCAGCAGCCGCGCGACGCCATGCTGGCCGATCTGAACTCGGCCATCAACGGGCTTCACTTACCGATGGAAGATGCCCTGGATGTCGAAGCCGCGAACATGTATCGCGTGATGCGCAGCGAAAGCACGGCCCGCGGCCTGGCCCGTTTTGCCAGCGGTGAGCGGTTTTGGTTTAAGTAGTCACGCGATCAGCCGGTAGTGGATCCGTCTCAAGCCCGGTCCGTAGTCCAGTCGCGAGATTCGATGCCATAGCGTTCTTTTGCGGCGCGTTCCGCGTCGTCGATGGACTGGAACCAATCGTCCCAACAGAACGAGCCGTCCTGTGCGGCGCAAATGAGAAGGCAGTCGTTCGGTCCATTGCGTTCAATCTCAATGTCGACCAGAACGTCGCGCACAGGCGTCGGGAGCGGCTTAACGGCACCTGCGGGAAGCCAGCCGCTATGTTCTTCACCTCCGATACGTATCGACACGCCGATAACACGCTTTACCGGCTGTGGAGCGTTAGATGCCATTCCCCCATGTTACCCGGTGGGAGGGGTTATCGACGAGCGCGCTAGCCATCTGTCGCGTCGCTTTGTCGAGTCAGACTGCCCCAGAACTGATCTGCCGAAAAACGTGCAATCGCTCGGGCGGCCGGGTAGATTAGTCGGTGTTCCCGCCTGCCGCAACGAGCTTGGCCTGACGCCAATGCCCGCTTCGCGGCTCGATGTCGCACGACACCCTGCCGGACGAAACGCATGCCGCGCACGTTCCTACCCGTGCTGGCGATTCTTTTGACGATCTCGGGTGGTTTCGCGCGCGCTGCCGATGAGCCAAAGTCTGCAGACGCCGCTACCGAAACATTCTTCGAGACCAACGTACGGCCTGTGCTGGTCGCGCATTGCGCCAAGTGCCACGGCGCCGATAAACAATCGGGCCGTCTGCGCATCGATTCGCGCGCGGCACTGTTGACCGGCGGCGATCGCGGGCCGGCAATCGTGCCTGGCGACGCGGCCAACAGTCTGCTCGTGCAGGCGATCCGCCGCGGCGAAGATCTGCAGATGCCTCCCGACGACCCGTTGCCGCCAGCGGCGGTCGCGGACCTGGCGAAGTGGATTCAATCGGGCGCGTCGTGGCCGGCCAGCGCCGCGGACACGACTGCGTTCGACAAGGCGCGGCATTGGGCCTTTCAGCCGGTCGCGGCCGTCGAGCCGCCTGCCGACCCGAGCGGCTGGGCCGCGACGCCGATCGATCAATTCATTGCGGCCGGATTAGCCGAACACGCGTTGAGGCCCGCGGCTCCTGCGCCAAAACACGCGCTCTTGCGCCGCGCGTACTTTGACCTCATCGGTTTGCCCCCCACGCCCGAGGAGATCGCCGCGTTCGAGGCGGACGATTCGCCCGAAGCGTTCGCCCGCGTCGTCGAGCGATTGCTTGCTTCGCCGCGCTATGGCGAGCGCTGGGGACGGCATTGGATGGACGTGGTGCGTTACGCGGACACGGCGGGCGATAACGCCGATTATCCCGTGCCCGAGGCGCATCTTTATCGCGACTATATCATCGCCGCCTTCAATAATGATAAGCCGTATGACCAGTTCCTGCGCGAGCAACTGGCCGGCGACATTCTCGCTGCCGCGGCGCCCGATGATCATTATGCCGAGCAGGTGATTGCGACCGGCTTCATCGCCCTCTCGCGGCGCTACGGTACGATGCCGGTCGAGCTGTGGCAACTGACGCTCGAAGACACGATCGACACGTTCGGCCAGGCGTTCCTGGGGCTCACGCTGCGTTGCGCTCGCTGCCACGACCACAAGTTCGATCCTGTCTCGACCGCCGACTATTACGCCCTGTATGGGATCTTCGACAGCACGCAGTACCCCTACGCCGGCTCGGAAGAATACCAGTCGAAGGGGTTCAACCGCATGCACTTCGTGCCGCTGGTACCGCCGGCCGAAGCGGCGCCGAAACTCGCGGCCCACGCGGCTCATATCGAGGACTTGAAACGCGCGCTCGAAGACGCCGAGAAGAACGACCCTCTCGTGGCTCAGCTCGCACAGCTCGACGAGCGTATCGCCGCGGCCGAAAAGCTTTCCGCGGAGCCTGCCGGCGATGACGAAGAAGCGGTGCGCCGCAAAAAGGCCGTCGAGGCGCTCGAAAACCAGCGCAAGGAAACCCGGCGCGAGCGGGATGCGAAACTGAAGAAGTTGCGAGAGGGACTGCGCGATCCGCAGCGCAGCGGCCTGCCGCCCGACGTGCCAGGGGCGTATGCCGTCAGCGAAGGAAAGGCGCATGACGTGGCGGTGCAAAAGCGTGGTGACCCGGGCGAGCCAGGGCCGGTGGTCGCGCGCAATGCCCCCCAGTTCTTGCGCGGTGAACACGATCTGGCGATTCCCGCAGGCGCTAGCGGCCGGCAACAATTGGCCGCGTGGCTGACCGACGCGCGCAACCCGCTCACGGCCCGAGTGATGGTGAACCGCGTCTGGCAGTGGCATTTTGGTCGTGGGCTGGTGGCGACGCCGTCGAACTTCGGCTTGCGCGGCGCCGCGCCGTCGCATCCGGCCCTGCTCGACTGGCTGGCGCACGAATTCGTGGCGCAGGGATGGTCGATCAAGGCGCTGCACCGCGCGATCATGCTTTCGCGCGTGTACCAATTGTCTTCGACCGCCGCACCAGAAGTGGTCGCGGCCGATCCGGCCAATCAATACTACGCGCGGTTCGATCGGCGCCGGCTCGATGCCGAAGCGCTGCGCGATGCGATCATGGCCGTGGCCGGCACGCTCGATCTCGCGCCGCCGGCGGCGCATCCGTTCCCACCCTTGAACGAGTGGCACTGGACGCAGCACCAGCCCTTCAAGACCATCATGCCGTCGAACAAGCGCAGTGTTTACTTGATGACGCAGCGTTTGCAGCGGCATCCTTATCTGGCGCTCTTCGATGGTCCGGATACGAACTACTCGACCGGCTTGCGCACCGAGGCCACGGTGCCGCTGCAAGCCTTGTACTTTTTGAACAACGCGGGCTTCGCCGAGCAGGCCGCGGCATTTGCCGCGCGGCTGGTTGCCGCCTCCTCCGATCCGCACGAGCGAGTACGGCACGGCACGCTCGCGGCCTGGACGAGAGCCGCCGACGAGCAGGAAGTAGCTGGAGTGCTTGACCATCTGGGCGAAATTCGCCGGGAATTGGAGTCGAGCGGCTGCGCGCCCGAGGAGTTGGAGCAGGCCACCTGGACGCGTTTTGCCCGCGTGCTGTTGTCGGCCAACGAATTCTTGTACGTTGATTGAGAGGCCCGCTCGTATTTCATCCATGAAATCTGCGTCACCTACGGATACGTCTTCGCCCTGTTGAACCCGGCATGCGATCATCACCGCTAACTCGCCGTGACTTCCTGGCCAGCGCCACGGCCGGCGCGCTGGCGGCGGGCACGACTCTGCAATCGCGGCTGGCCCTGGCGGCCGCAGAGAATGGCGGCGGCCCGCTCGCACCGCGGCCCGGACATTTTCCGCCGAAGGCCGAGCGTTTGATCGTGGTTTTTCTCACCGGCGGCTACTCGCAGGTCGATACCTTCGACCCCAAGCCGCAACTGACTGCCGATCACGGCAAAGAATTCCATGGCGGGTTTTTGCTCGGCTCCCCCTTCAAGTTTCAGGCGTGCGGCCAGTCGGGCTTGATGCTCAGCGAGCTTTTTCCGCACCTGGCAGGAGTGGCCGACGAGTTGTGCGTGCTGCGCACCTTGCACACCGACATCGTCGAGCATTTCCAGGCCACGCTGGCCATGCACACCGGTTCGGCCACGGTGCCGATGCCCAGTCTGGGGACCTGGGTCAGCTACGCGCTGGGCACGCACAACGCCAACTTGCCGTCGTACATGGTGCTGGCCGAGCATTTGCCGTATGCCGGCGCGCAGGTGTGGGACAACAGTTTCCTGCCGCCGCATCATCAGGGCGTGCGCATCACGCCGGGGGACGAGCCGATTCCTGATCTGCGCTCCGCGGCGCGCAGCGTGCGGCTGGCCGAGCTCGAACAACTGATGCTGCGCGATGTGAACCGGCGACACGCCGCTGCACGCGCTGGCGACGTGAACCTGGCGGCACGGGCCAGCAGCTTTGACGTCGCCCGGGGGATGATGCACGAAGCGCCCGAGGCGTTTGACGTCACGCGCGAATCGCGCGCGTTGCTCGACGCTTACGGTGTGACGGACGGGGACCGCAAATCGTTCGCCTGGCAGTGCCTGGTCACGCGTCGATTGATCGAGCGCGGGGTGCGCGTGGTCGAGCTGATCGATACCGGCTCGCACGACAATTGGGACGCCCACGGCGACATGCAAGACCACCGGAAGAAAGCCGCGCGCGTCGATCAGGCCTTGGCGGCTTTGATCCGTGACCTGCGACAACGCGGACTGCTGGAATCGACGTTGATCGTCGGCTGCACCGAATTCGGCCGCACCCCCTGGGCGCTGAAGCAGGGGGAAAAAGGACGCAACCATCACGCCGAGGCGTTCAGTTGCTTCCTGGCCGGCGCCGGCGTCCGCGGCGGTATGACCTACGGCGAAACCGACCAGTACGGGGCGAAGATCGTCAAGGATCCCGTACACGTACACGATTATCACGCCACGATCCTGCACTTGTTGGGGCTGGATCACACGCGACTGACTTACCGCTACGCGGGACGCGACTTCCGGCTGACGGACGTCTCGGGCAACGTGCTGCGGCCGATTCTTGCGTAGCCCACGCAAACTGCCGTGCTCGATGGGGCCGTTTCGTATTTCATGCTGCGAAAAGACGCAGGCGAGACGCCTGCACCACAGAAATGCCGAAACAACTTGCGGTGCGGCCGTCTCGGCTGCACACCCCTGTCAACGTCTTAAGTCGTTGAGAGGCCGTGCACCGCTCCGACGGGTGATTCCCACCGCGCGTCCGGCTGCTAAAATCAGCTCCCTTTGGCAATCATCTCAATAGTTAGAGTGCCACTGGTGGCTTGCCCACCAGTGCCGTCGCCGCACGGAGGATAGGGCACATGGCAACGACGCGCATCGACTCTCGCCCCGCTGCATCGTCGTCGCGGAGCGAGATTCTCGACCGGCTGCCGCCGCAGAGCATCGAGGCCGAAAAAGCCGTGCTGGGCAGCGTCCTGCTCGATCCGATGACGTGCGATGATGTCGCGCTCGCGCTGCGGGCCCAGGACTTCTACGGGCATGCGCACCAGGTGCTATTCGACCATCTGCTGGCGATGCACGAAAACGGCGTGCGGATCGACGTCACCCTGCTGGCCGAGCGACTCCGGCAACACGGCGATCTCGAAACGGTCGGCGGATCGCTCTACTTGGGCGAAGTGATGCAGTCAGTCCCCACGGCCGCCAACGCCATGTATTACGCGAACATCGTGCGCGACAAGGCGACGCTGCGGGCGTTGATTCACGCCAGCACCGAAATCCTGCGAGATGCCTACGACCAATCGCTCGAATCGCGCGAAATGCTCTCGGCGGCCGAAGAAAAAGTGTTTCGCATTCTGGAGGATCGGGGGATCGGCGAACTGGCGCCCATCAACGAAGTGCTGACCGCGGCCTTGCAACGTATCGACGCCCGGCTGACGCACGAGGGAGCGTCGGACAGTGTTTCGACCGGTTTCAGTGAGTTGGATCAACTGACCGGTGGCATGAACCCTTCGGAGTTGATCATCATCGCCGGGCGTCCGAGCATGGGTAAAACGGCGCTGGCGACGAATTTCGCCACGACGGCGGCCGTGAAAAATCAGCAAACGACGCTCTTCGTCAGCCTGGAAATGTCGCGGCTGGAGCTGGTCGAACGCATGCTCTGTTCCTATGGCGAAATCAACGGCCACAAGCTGCGCAACGGCATGCTGTCGGCGGCCGACCGTCGCAAGTTGCCCGAGGTATCGTCCGAGATGAGCGAGGCGCGGTTGTTCATCGACGACAGCCCCAGCCGCAGCATGACCGAAATCGCGGCCACGGCCCGCCGGCTGAAGCGGCGCGAGGATCTGCGGCTGGTCGTGATCGACTACTTGCAGTTGATCGAGCCGGACAACGCCAAGGACCCGCGGCAGGAGCAGGTGGCACGGATCGCGCGCCGTCTGAAGGGACTTGCGCGCGAGTTGAAGATTCCCGTACTCTGCCTGGCGCAATTGAATCGGCAGGCCGAAGCTTCGAAAGATAATCGTCCGCGCCTGAGCCATCTGCGCGAAAGCGGAGCCATCGAGCAGGACGCGGACGTCGTGCTCTTCGTCCATCGCGACGAGTACTACATGAACAACGATGAGGACCGGCAGCGCGTGGCCGGGCAAGCCGACCTGATCATCGCCAAGCAGCGCAATGGGCCCATCGGCGACGTGAAGGTGAAATGGGAGAAGGACTACACGCGCTTCCGCGACGACGACCAGGCCCCCAGCTATCTGAACGACAGCGAGCAGTTCCGCCCGTTCTAGTTTCCGCGGGTCTTCGACCGCTGCTTTTATGCGAGATGTGCGCGTTGGCGGCGTGCGGCGAGCCGCCACGCGCGTGCCGTCAGCGCCAGCAGCGGTGCCGTCGGCGGTACGCGCGCCGCGCCTGGCAAGTCAGGCGTTTTGGGTGGCCCTGTTACTTTCTTAAGCGGCCGTCACGTTCGCCAACACCCTGTTTGGCAGTCTGTTGCGCTCGCTAGCTGTGTGAATCTCCCTTGTGGGCCGCACCGGCTTTGAGTATTTCTACGCGACCCATCTAGGGCACCAGGAGTTCCTTGCGCGTTCGCGCCGGTCGCATGTAAGTGCGCTGCGGGCCGTTACAAGCAGGTTCCTGGATCGTCCGTCAACCGATCATTTCCCGCGCCATTCGTTATCGGAATACGCCTTTGATACTTGGCGGCCGCTTCGATTCTGCCCTCATGTCGCGCTTGTGCGCGATCGCGCTTGTCGTTGCGCTGGCAACGACCATTGCGCGCGGGCAATATCCGGCGGCGGGAAGCGCGCCTCCGACGAATTCTGCGCCCCGGTCACCGCTGCTGCCGGGCGCGGCGCCGCCATCGGGCCCCGTGCCGATGACGCCCCCGTCGCAAGATGCCGGTCTGCCGATTTCGACCACGCCCCAAGTGGTCGAAGTGCGCATCGAAGGGAACAAGGCCGTCGAATCGCACAAGATCATGCCGCACATCAAGACCCGCGCCGGCCGGCCGTTGGATAAGTCGATCGTCGAAGACGACGTCAAGCGGCTCACCAAGACGCATCAGTTCATCAACGTCGAACCGCGCTACGAACGGCGCCCGGACGGCGGCATCGTGATCATTTACCACGTCGTCGAGCGGCCCTTGATCCGCTACGTAAGAATCTACGGCAGCACGAAGAGCGAAAAGACGCTGAAGAAAAAGGCCGGCTTGAAAGAAGGAGACGCGCTCGACCCGTACGCCGTCGAAGAGGCGCGCACCAAGCTGGAAGAGTATTTGCACTCGAAGGCCTACGCCCAGGCCTCGGTCACGATCATCGAGGGAACACGTCCCGGCGACCGCGGCGTGAAGCTGATGGTCAACGAGGGTCTGAAGCAGAAGATCTGGGACGTGAACTTCGAAGGCAACACCGTAGCTCCCGACAAGCGCTTGGAAACGCAAATCCAGTCGAAGCCGCCGATCCTGTGGATCTTCAAGGGAGAAGTCGACTACAACCGCATCGACGAGGACGTGCGCCGCCTGACCGACTACTACCGCGGACTGGGCTTCTTTCGCGCCCGCATCGGACGCGAGTGGATCTTCAACGAGAAGCAGAACTGGATGACGTTGAATTTCGTCATCGAGGAAGGCCCTCGCTACACCGTCAACAATGTCTCGGTGATCGGCAACAGCCGGCTGCAATCCGAAGCGTTGATGAAGGATCTGAAGCTGACCGGCGGAGACTTTTTCGATCAAGCGAAGCTGAACAAGGATATTACGGGGGTCCAGGACAAATACGGCGAGGTAGGCTACATCTTCGCCGACGTCCAACCCGAAACGCGCTTCCTCGAAGAACCGGGCCAGCTCGACCTGGTGTACAAGATCGAGGAAGGAGACCGCTACCGGGTGGGGCGCATCGACGTGAAGATTTCGGGCGATAATCCGCACACGCGGCGAACGGCCATCTTGAACCGGCTGTCGTTGCGCACCGGCGACATCGCCAACACCAAAAAGCTGCGCGACAGCGAGCGGCGCCTGAAGGCTTCGCAAATGCTCGCCAACCAGCCGGCCCAGGGGCAAGTCCCCAAGATCGTGTTCGCCAAGCCCGGCATGGAAGACGAAGAGGAAGACGCCGATACGTCGGTGGCACGCAACCCCCGCGGTCGTCATAAGGGGCCGGGCGTGCAAGCGCCGATGGGCCTTGGCGGCATGGGCGCCGGCGGCATGGGTGGGATGGGGGGCGGCGGCATGAACGGGATGGGCTTCAATGGGCAGAGCCCCGACCCCGAAACGACCTCCTCGGCGCATGATGGCGAGTTGTTGCACGAGGGAGAATCGGCCGAAGTCGAGTTGATCCCCGAAGGCCTGGCCCCGCCGCCGCGCCGCACGGCGCAAGTCACGACCGTCGCGCGCCCCTGGCTCACCGGGGACACGCGCGAAATCGTCGTCCGCGGACAGAGCCCCGCGGGCGCGAGCTCCTCGTTCGGACAACAGCCGCTCGGGCGTATCGAGCCCGACGCTCCCACCGGTGGTACCCGCTACGTGGGGAACAGCGCGGGCGTCACTCGGACGCAGTTCATTCAACCGGTGCCCGGCGGCTACGCGCCGTCGAGCACGCCGCCGTCGAGCGCAACGCCCACGATCCCGCCCGCCGTCACGCCGTCGTATTCCCAGCCGGGCGGCTATGCCGCGCCGGGAGGTTATGCCGCTCCGAATCAGTACGGCGC
The DNA here is from genome assembly GCA_035546535.1 of Pirellulales bacterium. Taxonomy (NCBI): domain Bacteria; kingdom Pseudomonadati; phylum Planctomycetota; class Planctomycetia; order Pirellulales; species Pirellulales bacterium. The sequence goes on from DASZWQ010000182.1 coordinate 38,371, forward strand.
CCCGCCGGTGAATTCGATTCCGGGCTACGGCTCGGCAGTGCCATCAGGAAACGCGCCGCCGGCCTACGCTCAGCCCGGCTATGCGCAACCGGGTTATTCGCAACCTCCCGTTTATGCTCCTCCTGCCGGCGGCTACGCGGCGCCGGGGGGTGGGCCAGCGTACGGGCAATCGGTGCTGCCGCCGCCGTCGGCAGTGCCCAGCGGCCAGCTTCCGCCGCCCAACGTGCCGCCGCTGTTGAACAACGCTCCGGCCGGCGCCGTCGCCAGCCCGGGCGGATATGCGGGCCCGAACGACGTCTTTCCGCCGGGCGTCGGCCCCGGTCCCTTCGAGGAAGACCCGCCGCGTGATATCCCGATCCGCATCATGGGGCAGGAAACGCAGACCGGTCGCTTGATGCTGGGCGTGGGCGTGAACTCCAACGCCGGCTTGATCGGAAATATCACGCTCGACGAGCAGAACTTCGACTGGCGCCGCTGGCCGACCAGTTGGGAGGACATTCGCAACGCCACGGCCTTCCGCGGCGGCGGTCAGCAATTCCGCATCCAGGCCTCGCCCGGTACCGTCTATCAGCAGTACATGGCCAGCTTCCAGAACCCGTATCTGTTCGATACAGCGATCAGCTTCGGCCTGAGCGGCTCGTACTTCACGCGTATTTACAACAACTGGACGGAAAAACGTCTGGGCGGAAGCGTCCGCCTGGGCTACCAGTTCCTGTTCGATCCGAACTTGTCGACGATGGTCTCGCTCCGCGCCGAGAACGTGAACATCTCGCAACCGTCGGTCCCCACGCCGCCGGAGTTGGAAGCGGTGTTGGGTAACAATGCCTTCTTCTCGGCCAAGTGGGATATCGTCCACGACACGCGCGACAGCGCGTTCCTGGCCACGCAAGGGCATCGCATCGACATCGGGTTGGAGCAGGCGTTTGGGAGCTTCACCTTCCCGCGCGCCACGATCAACTATTCGCAACATTTCCTGCTGCACGAACGGCCCGACACGTCCGGACGGCAAACGCTCAGCTTCAACAACCAGACGGGCTTCACCGGATCGAACACGCCGATCTACGAAAACTTCTTCGCCGGCGGTTACACCACGCTCCGCGGTTTCTACTTCCGCGGCGCGTCGCCACTGGACGAAGGCGTGCAGGTCGGCGGTCACTTCATGTTCATCAACTCGGTCGAGTACATGTTCCCGATCACCGGCGACGACATGCTGCGCGGCGTGGCATTTACCGACTTCGGTACCGTCGAGCCCAGCACCGAAATGCACTGGCAAGATTTCCGCATCTCGCCGGGCTTGGGCCTGCGTGTCACCGTGCCCGCCATGGGACCCGCGCCGATCGCATTGGACTTCGCCGTGCCGGTACACCACGCTCCGGGCGATCAATTGCAGCTGTTCAGCTTCTTCATCGGCGTGAACCGGTAACGCCGCGAGTTTTTGGCGGCTGCAATACACCGCGTGCAAGAACACCGGGTGCACCTGCGGTGCGACCGTTAAACGGCGATCCCGCAGGGATGCCACGACCGTCAGTACTTCATCAGGCTGAAGGTTTCGTATTCCTTGATCCGTTCGGCGCCGTGCAGATCCGCAAGCTCGAGGACGAACGCGCAGCCGGCCACGTGCCCACCGGCGCGTTCGATCAACCGGCAGCAGGCTTCCATGGTGCCGCCGGTGGCCAGCAAATCATCGACCAACAGCACGCGCTGCCCGGAGGCGACGCCGTCGCTGTGAATCTCCAGCGTGTCGGTGCCGTATTCCAGCTCGTAATGAAAGGCGTGCGTCGAAAACGGCAGCTTGCCGGGTTTGCGCACGGGTACGAATCCCAGGCCCAACTCGATGGCCAGCGGCACCGCAAAGATAAAGCCGCGCGCCTCGGCCGCGGCCACCACGTCGATCGGTCGGCCGCGATAATGTTCGGCCAATTGGCGGATCGATTCGCGCAAAGCCTCGGCCGCGGAAAGCAGCGGCGTGATGTCGTAAAACATGATCCCCGGCTTCGGAAAGTCGGGAATCGAGCGGATGTATTCTTTGAGATTGATCGCAGGCGGCATGAGGCGCAGATCTCTTTCGAGTGCTCGAAGTCATCGCGATTCGAAACGACGGTGCGGGCGCCGGCGCGCGGTCCCGACCGGCCGCAGGGCAATATAGAGTCACCCCACAAGACTGGCCAGCGCCACGCGAACGGTAACGAGAATCGGGAAACTTACGTGCGCCGAATTTGACCGTGCGAGGACCGCGACCTATGTTTCAGATGCCGAACGGCCGTAAGGCAGTCGGCCCAAAAACATGGCTCTCTCACCCCCGTGTCTAGGTGGGGCCGTCGCAGTCCTCGCTACGGCGGCCCTACCTGAACTTCAGCCACCCGATGCGGGCCTGGTGCCATCGTTCCGTACATTTCCCGGCAGCGCGGCACTTCGATCGGCCGACGGCTCGTAACAGCCCCTTGCTCTGCTGTGCATCACCGTCTAGGCTTCTTTGTTCCCCGTTCGTCCGCCCGGGCAGACGGCTCGCCGTTTCGGATTGCGGACCCGTTGGTCGCGCGTTGTCATCAGACCAATTTCGTCCCCAGCACAGTTCAAGAGTTCGTTCATGTCTTGCCAAATTGCATCGCCTGGATCGTTGATTGAAGATTCGCCCGCGCCCATTTGGGAAACGCCGTGGTTGGTATGCGAAGACCCCGATTCCGACGAGCCCGCGGGTGAAGCTGAGGCCGGGGACGAAGACATCGACGACGACGATTTTGACGACGACTTCGACGACGATTTCGAAGACGACCTGGACGCGGAATTCGAGAAGGACATCGACGAATTCGACGACGACGCGGGGGTCGGCGAGGCAGACGACGACGAGGACATCGAGGTCGGCGAGGAATTCGACGACGATTTCTAGAGCCGCCTGGGTGCGCTTTGCCGCGAGTGCGCGATCATCTTGCCAGTTCAATCGGCGAGCGCGCCGCTGATTGGCTTTCCGTCGACGTTGTCGAGCGCCAGGTTCAGCAGCCTGGCGACCGTCGGCGCGACGTCGATGTTCGAGACGCGTTCGAGGTGTGTGCCCGCCTTGATGCCACGCCCCCACGCGACAAAGACGGCGTCCATCGCTGGCAAATGTTCGTCATGACCGTGGGCCCCTTTGCGACCGGGCGGTGCGGCGATCGTCGGCGGCCCGATCGCCGAATCGCCAAAACTCCATCCTTCCTCGGCCAATAATAAAAAATCGGGCGAGCGAGGCTCGACCGCGGGCTGCGCCAGACGATGATCGGCGAAATCCGCCGCGGCGACGATCTTTGCGACGCCTTCCTTCCCTGAAAGGGCTTTGCGGACGCGATCAACGAGCGCGGCCCGATTCTCCCGTTCGTCGATGTAGACAAGCGCCGCGCCTCCCTGCACGATCACGTGCGTTGCCCCCTCCCGCACCTTGTCCCCCTCAACGTCGAGCAGGCCCGCTTCTTTCAGAATCACGTTCGGCATGACGAGACGCTCGACCGGTGAGAATCCGTGATCCGAGATTACGATCAGCGTGGCTCGCGCGCCATACACGCGCTTGACGGTCTCCCACACGAGGCGAACTTGCTCATCGGCCGCCGCCATGGCCGCATAAGCGTCATCGGTCCGCGGACCCTTCACGTGTTGCTGGTAATCGACGTGGGTCAAATGGAGTAGTGCCAGGCCCGGCTTATGGCGCTCCAGAATAAAATTGAAAACGCGCGTGCAGGTGTCGTCGGAGATGACCTGGTATTGCTTCGGGCCCGCCTGCACCACTTCGCCATCGGCCCACACGCCGGCCGCTTTGCACTCGGCCACCAGTTGCGGGGTGGAATACTCGTGCAAGAGCCGATCTGAGAAGACGTCGGGGACCGTCCAATCCAGACCCTTCGCATCCCGCGTGGCGGGCCAGCGAATTGCCGCCGTGCCCAGCCCACGTTGTTTGGCCCAATCGTAGATCGTGGGCACGCGCACGAGCGGCTCCTTGTTGCCCGCCGGATCGGTCATCAGCGGGACAGGTTGGCGAAGCGCGCGATCGTAATAGTCATTACCGACGACACCGTGGCGCGCCGGCGTCACACCCGTGACGAGCGTGGTGTGATTGGGCCAGGTGACGGTCGGCGCCACCGTTTGCATCGCGTCGGCATAGGCGCCGTGCGCGGCCAGCTCATGAAGCGTCGGCAACGCGGCGCGCGTATCTTGCCAATAGAACGCGGCCAGGCCATCGACGCTGACCACGATGACGGCAGCCTCGGGCAATTCTGCGCTGCGCGCCAGCGTGGGACAAAAAATCACGACCACAAGTGACAGCATCCGATACCAACGTCGCATCGCAAAAACTCCTACGCGTTTCCATAGCAAGCAAACCATCGAACAGCGTACGCGATGATTGTGAGCACTGCGTTAGGAGCGCACCACGACGGCGTGCCGCCTCCCACTCGATGTGGTGGACTGCCTGGTCACGAAATGATCACATCGATGAGCGTACGTTTAGAGTTCGATGAACTTCGCGCATTGCGGCTCTTTCGCGTTGACCTTGCGCATGTCGATTTCTAGAGTCGGCACATCTTTCGCGCCCGGGCTGGGACGCGTGGGCCGCATCGCGGCCGCCAGTGATTTCGAAGGTTTCGATTTCCGAGATTCGCAACTTTGGTGATGCCGGCGGGTGTGCTGCCGGCGACCGCAACACGAGGAGACGCCAATGAAACGAAGAGTACGAACGTTCCTTGCCCGATCAGGAACAGCGGCCGTGTGCGCCAGCATGCTCGCCTGTAATCTGCCGCGCACGTCACAAGCGGCCAGCATCAATTTCGACACGACAAACGGCCTGATCAATGGATCGGCCACTTCTACGATCAACGGTGTGACGGTTTCTTACACCGGCACCGTGAACGGCGTTGCCGACTTCACCGTGTATGGTGATCTCGATGTTCTCTCGACCGACACGGTCAATGCGATTGGCAGCAATGGCCTCGATCTGATCGTGGGCAACAACGTCAACATCGCGGCAGGCGCCACATTCAACGTCACCGCCGGCACGCTCGGTGGCGGTTCCGGCGCAGCAGGCGGAGCCAACGGCGGCACGAGTGGCAATGGCGGCGCCGGCGGTGGCGCTGGCGGCAGCCTCAACGGTCAAACCGGCGGCCACGGCAGCTCGGGCACCAACAACACCGGCGGACCCGGTGGTGGCACCAGCCCGCAAGGAGGGCACGGTGGTGATGACGGCGCGGGCGTGAATAGTGGCGGAGGCGGATCGGCCGGTGGTGCGCGTGTCGCGGGCTCGACAGGCACCGGTGGCGGCACCGGCGGCACCGGCCGGGTAGGCGGCGCCGCAGGTCTCGGTGGCGGGGGTGCGGGCATAGCCGGCAGCGGTGCCGCAGGAACTGCGGCGGGCGCGGGCGCGAATCCTGGCGACGGCAGCGGTTCCGGCGGTAGTGGCGAAGGAGTCGGCGGTGGCAGCGGCGGCACAGGTGGACCAGGCGCCGCGGGTGCGACCGGTGGAAACGCGAACAATGCCTCCGGCGGTGGTGCCGGCGGCGGCGGAACGAACACAGGTGGAAACGCGCTGACGTTAACTGGTGGTGGAGGCGGCGGCTCCGGCGGCGGTGGTGGCGGTGGCGGTGGCGGCGGCGGCGGTAGCTCCGGCGGTGGTGGTGGCGGCGGTGGTGGTGGTCAAGGCTTTCTCGGCTCGGCCGGCACCGGTGGTGGCGGTGGGGGTGGCGGACAAGGTGGTACCGGCGGTACTGGCGGTCATGGCGGCCTCGGCGGTGGCGGCGGAAACGGTGGCGGCGCCGTGAAAATCGACGCCCTTGGGGCCGTGAATATCAACACCACCCTGTCCGCGCAGGGCGGAAACGGTATCACCGGCGGTAGCGCCACCACCGGTAGCGGCGGCGCTACGGGTCAGACCGGTGGCACCCCTGGAAACGGCGGAAGTGGTGCATCGGGCGGCGGCAACGGCGGACCTGGTGGCCAGGGCGGCAACGGCGGCTTAGGCGGCCACGGTGGAAACGGCGGCCCCGGCGGCACCGGCGGCGGCGGAGCTGGCGGAACATTCTGGATCAGTGGCACCACGCTTGGCGGCACCGGCAGCTTGAATGTCTCCGGAGGAACCGGTGGCAACACCGGCGGCGGTGGACGCGCGATCGAGGGATCGAACCTCGGAAACGTGGCCAGCGTTGGCGCTGCGAATGCGCCGACCACCACCGGACCGCAAGCGGCCAATCCCTTCATCGGCGGAGCGCCGAACACTCCGTATGTGCCAAACCTCAGTGGAGGTTCCGCCGCTTACGGGATCAGCACCACCTTGACGGCTGCCAGCTTGCAAAACAGTCTGCCGACAACCGACATCAACGGCGTTTCACTGGCTAATGCGACGGGCGCTTTGTTCCGTGTCTCGGCCTCGACATTCGGCCCGGCGTTCGCGGGCTATGACGCGCTGTTGTTCCTGAATCTTTCGTCGAACTCGCTCAACGTGCCCGAGATGACCCTCGGCGGTACCTTGCAACAACTGTTGCAAGGTGGCTTCAATACCGAAGCGGCCTTTGGCGGCACGGGCCCGCAACTGCTCGGCTCGCTGGCGGGCAACGGCGTGTACGGCACGCTGGTGCCGGCAGGTTCGACAGTGCTGCCGGCGGTGCAGTTCACTTCGTCGACGTCGGGCGTGACGTTTGCCGCCAGCGGAGCTTCGCTGGCGGACGGCCAGGCGTTGTATGTCGTGCCCGAGCCGTCGACGGTGGCGATGGCCCTCGTCGGCGCGTTCGGCCTGCTCCTGGCGTTTGTGCGTCGCAAAGCGGCCTGACACGAGGTAAGTTTTCGCGTAAGCTGAGATGATCGAAGCACCGCCGGGCGCAATCGTGTGCCCGGCGGTTTTCTTTGCGCCGCGATGCTTGCGCGCGTTCCGGCCCGCGTCTAGTCAGTCATCACGCCGACACGATCGCGCAGTTATTTCGCGGTTGGCTGCTCGGCGGGTGTTGCGAGCTGGGCTCGTTGGCTTGCCAATTGATCGCGCAGTCGTGAGATTCGCTTCTCATTAGTCCCTTCGCGCGCCAGATTGTCGAGAATTCCCGTCGCATCATCGAGCGTCTCGCCGGCCAGGTTGTCAAATCCGCAAGCGTGGTGCTCCCGAGCAAGATGCAGCAGTACGTTGGCATCCTTCCTCATGAACCAGAACGTTTTTTCGTTTTGCAGTGCGTCGAGTGCTTCGCGGCGCTCTCCCGCGGCCACGAGCGCTGCTGCCAGTCGGCCTTGGTCGGTTGCCCACTCCTCGCTATCAGGCTTTGCCGTGGACAAGACGAGGCGAGACAACGCGACAGCCTCTTGATGACGGTCCGACCCTTGCAACAATTCCGCCTTCGAGCGCTGAAAATAGCGGCGCGTCACTCGGTCGGATGCCGCTGCAATCTGCTGGTCATAAAAAGCTGCAGCCTCGTCGATGCGTTCCATCCGCGTCAAACACACCGCAATGTTACGCAGCATCCAATCGCGATCGTCGGCCGGGCAGTGTGGGTCGTCGACCAGCCGGCCCAAGATCGCCATGGCTTCTTCGTTTCGCCCCAACTCCTCCAGGAAGGCACAGCGTTTTTGTTCCAGTTGAAACCGAAC